>NZ_JAEQCB010000001.1:0-85680 GCF_020738785.1 Microcoleus sp. PH2017_05_CCC_O_A
TGACAAGCACCAAGTCACTGAGGAGCCGTGTGAAGAGAAATTTTCACGCACGGTTTTGGAGAGCGGCGGCTCTCGTGAGAGGGTCGCCGACTTTAATAGAAGCTGTCATGATGCCATAGCTCAATGCTTTATAAGGGTGCAAAATGGCAGAGACAAGTGGGTTCTAGAAGCTGATATCAAGGGATTCTTTGACAACATCGCCCATGAATCCATCCTGTCCATGATGGCTAATTTTCCCAAACGTGAGCTTATCAAAGGATGGTTAAAAGCGGGTTTTGTGTTCCAAGGGAAACTTAATCCCACGGAACAAGGCACACCACAGGGCGGCGTAATATCACCGTTACTTGCCAACATTGGCTTGCATGGCTTAGAAACCTACATAAAAGCCACCAATCCCAAGTTTGGCGTGGTGCGATACGCCGACGATTTCATCGTAACGGCGAGAGACCGAGAAAGTCTCGAAACTGCCCAGAACCTGATTCAAGCATGGATGTCAAAACGAGGTCTTGAACTTAGCACTGAGAAGACGGTAATCACGTCAATGGAAGATGGCTTCGACTTCTTGGGGTTTAACTCCCGACACTACAACGGTAAACTTCTCATCAAGCCATCTAAAAAGAAGGTTTTAGCCTTCTGTAAGCGCTTGGGAGAGGAGATAAAAAGCCTAAGTAGCGTAGAACAGGAAGTCCTAATTAAGAGGTTCAATCCAATTCTCAGGGGTTTTGCTAACTACTACAAAGGAGTGGTAAGCAAAGAAACCTTTGGATATATCTCTCACAGGATATGGCAACACCTTTGGCGTTGGGCGAAGCGTAGACATCCCAACAAGAGCAAAAGATGGGTTCGTAAGCGTTACTTCCAGACTACTAAGGGTAATCAATGGGTTTTTGCTTGTACCACAAGCGACAGACGAGGTAAGGACAAAGAACTTGCTCTATACCAAATCGCATACACCCCCATAGAGCGTCATATAAAAGTCAAAGGTGACGCTAGCCCAGATGACCCCTCGTTAAAAGAGTATTGGGATAAACGCCACCAGAAGCTTGGGAAAACCCGCTTCAATAAAGGTATTAAACTTTATACGATAGCAGAAAACCAAGGCTGGAAATGTCCTAAATGTGGCGAAGCACTATTCAACGGAGAGGAAATCGAAACCCATCATATAGTGCCTGTTACTGAAGGTGGAACGGACGATACGGAAAATCTTCAGCACCTGCACAGCCCGTGCCACAAGCAGGTACATAAAACCCAAGTCAAATCTCGCTTGAAGTAAGGCTTGAGCGCAGTGAGTTGGAAACTCTCATGCTGCGTTCTTAGGGGAGGGGACAGAGGTGACTCTCGAACCTCACCCGACAAACCTATAAATTTGGAAGTTCTACATCGTGAATGTCACCAGCATCAGACCGTTCATGGTCAGGTGAGAGTCCGAACAGCGGGTTAAACCCGACTTATTCGACTCTAATTAACTGAGAGGGGCGGGGAATAATATCCCCCCTCGACTCAATCTGCTTCCGAACGTCAAGGCGGTGCTGCAAGATTTGTACGGGATGGAAGCCAAAATGCTGAGTGAGGTTGAGGTGGATGTTCTCAACTTGTGCTACTTCCCCGAAATCAAATAACCCGTCTTGTGCTGGTAAGATTTGTTAGGCAACTTGATGCCATCTTCTGGGTCATGAATGCTGGCGCGTAATTGGCGAGGATCTGGATTTGATTTGTCGAGTTTGACGATCGTTAATGACTTCAGTTCCTCTGGTTGAAACATTGCTTGCAGAATAGAGTGGCGCAGGATTTCTGGATTGTTGAAAAATTTGCCTGCATTTCGACCTTTGGCATCAGTGTAAGCGGCATCGAAAACGGGAATCTTGAGTCCTTCTTCGGTGGCAATTGTGGCGACTATGAGTTGATGTATCCTAATATTTGAAGTGTGAGAGTAGGAATTGTTGAAAAGGTATGGCGGGACTATCTAAGCGTTAACAGGTTGAAACTTGGTTAAGTGTTGACCGTTGGAAGTGTTTTTGAGGTGATTGAAATAAATCTAAAGGTTGATGCGATCGCTAGTCCAGTTTCGTTTGAAGAGGAGGATACTGGGCTTGTGGAGTTGGCGATCGCTCCTGAAGATGAGGATAAATACCCATTCGTGCGTCCCAGCAGTGCTCCTGCGGATTTGATGGACAGACCGGGGAGAGTTATTACAGAATGGGAGAATATGGACTTTGATGAGCGAGTTCAGGCTGACCCTACATATATAGATAGGGTTTAGGCGTAGGGGGACACATAGCAGAGGCATGGGGTGTTTGGTTCGATGGGGCGGCGGTAGCCGCCCTTTAAACGTTTAATATCTTTTAGTTTTGACCTATCCTTAATGGAAAACCCTTTATAATACAAAATATAATACAAGTAGCATACAGTAAAGAATGAGCCCCTATCCCCTTAACAATCAACAGCAAGAGCAAATATACCACTGGCTAAACTCCCTTGTAGGGCCTGGTTCTGCTGCCTTCTACCGCGATGCCTGTCGCCTTATGGAAATGGAGTCGCCGTTAGAGTCCACAACACATTATGTAGCTCACTCATTGCGAGAAATTGAGAGTGCGTTACGCGATGTGTTAGAGCCATTAGCAAAACCTGTGGTAAGCAACCCCAATTTGTCTAAGTGTCCAAGCTGCGGGGATAAATTTTCACAATCTAATCAGGCTCCTTCTCATAAAGATGAAATTAGTGCTATTTTGCAAGCACTGGGCATTCCTGAAACAGAGACAGTAGCTCAAACTTGGCTGAAGTTAGCAGGTAGACAAAATGAATATGGTTTGCATGGTCGCGCACATCGTAACGATCTTGGCCCGCCACGTCCACTTGATGAAAGATTCAAACAATTTTGGAGGGAAATTCAGACAGTATTGTATATTATCCTTGACAAATTTGAAACTCGCTATTCGAGAGTCTATATTCTTCTAAATGAGCTTTTATCCAAGCCTGAACCTACAAAAGATGATTTAAAAAACCTTCGCCTTAATGTTCCTAATAGCTTTGTAGCTATCAGCTACTTTTTTGAACGGTTGTCTTTCCCAGGATGGATCGACAAACTTCGGGACAAAGATTTTTTCAAAAGTCCACCTGAGCCAGAAGTTGATACAGATACAGGAAGGATTCTTTTTAGGCAATGGCCTCAGTCCCGCTACTTAGCACGGATGGCTTCTCAAGAACCAGCAAAAGTTCTAGATATTGCACTAGAGATTCTAAAAACAGGGACAAAAAATGCTTTCGTACACGAAGATTTGGCTGAAGCAGCCCTTGCAATGCCACTTGCTCTGGCAGCTCGTTGGGTAGAGCAAGAAATAGAATGGCTCAAAGAGCAGGATTATCTGTACTTTCGATTACCAGAAAAATTTGGTAAATTGATTGTTTATCTTGGAAACAATCACCAGCTTGATGCGGCAATCCGATTGGTTCGCGAACTTCTAAATGTACAGCCAAATCCTCAAGGCAATGGTCTGCTTCTAGGAATACGCAAGCGCTGCGATGACTACCCTTATAAAAAAATTCTTACAGAATACATACCAAAGTTAGTAACAGTAGCCGCCAATGAAACATTCCAACTTCTCTGCAATTTACTAAATGATACTATTGTCTTCTCGCAGATACCTCGCCAGGCGGGAACTTTTGAAGATTACTCATATAATTGGTATCCCAGTTTTGAAAGTAATCAGCCAAATGTTCCCTATGACGTAAGGAACTTTTTAGCAACTGCGGTATGGGAGACTATAGAACAAATTGCTAGAAATCCTCCCGAGCAATTGTCGCCACTGCTGCAAGTTATTGATGGCTATCATTGGCGAATTTTTCATCGTATCAGACTTAACCTACTTCGCCGCTTTCCTAACCAGTTTCCCGACATGATGGCACAAGCTTTAGCTGACAAACCGCGCTTGAATGAGCCGATACTTTACTGCCATGAATATGCACTTTTGCTCAGAGAGCGTTTTGCTGACATTGGTTCTGAAGTACAGGAGACAATTCTAAGTTGGATTGCAGAAGGGCCAACCAATCAATTAGAGGTTTGTGAAGAGGACACAACTGGTTACGTAAAACAATGGCAGCGAGACAGGCTAGGAATTTTAAGTGGTAGTCTTTCAAGCGAGTGGCAATTGCAATATGAGCAGTTGGTTACAGAACTTGGTTCTCCTGCGCCTTTAGAGGCTGTTAGAGGTACTGGGGTATGGCAAGGGCCTACCAGCCCCAAGTCTGCTGAAGAACTATCTTTCATGACTATTTCAGAGCTATTCGATTTTTTGAGGGAATGGGAACCTTCTGGAAGATTATTCACACCATCCCATCCGGGTCTGTCGATGGAGCTTTCTAAAACTATTGCTCAAAATCCAGAATTTTTTGTAAGCGAAATCGAACAGTTCAAAGAAGTGGACTTGCAATATAGGGGCGGATTCTTAAATGGTCTGACTCATGCGTTGTCAATTAACGGACAACGGCAGGCATTCTCTTGGTTACAACCGCTTGAATTTTGCGCTTGGATACTAACACAAAAGTCAGAAATACTTGGAAGTCGAGACCAGGTTACAGATTGGCATCAGGGCTGGAATTACATCTGCGACAAAGTAGTGACGCTTATCAAAAGTGGTCTGCAACCAATAGGGGTAAATGAAATTCCTATTGAATTCTGCAATCTGGTTTGGATAATACTAGAACAGCTGACTGACGATCATTCCGTTACACCTGGTTTTGAGGCACACTATCGTTACTCAAATGCCACAAATGCTGAGGCTGCTATTAATACTGTTAGGGGCAAAGCAATGCACGCAGTTTTCCAATATGCTCTATGGATAAATCGGCATACAAAGGCAGATAAAAACCAAGAGGAGCAGGCAGAATTAAACTTTGACAAAATTCCTGAAGTACGGGAAGTTTTTGAGCGCCATCTGAATCCAGCACACGATCCTTCCGTCACAATTCGCTCTGTTTACGGCGCATGGTTTCCGCAGCTAATAAATCTCGATTCAAACTGGACTACTCGCAACTTGAATAGGATTTTTCCTAGAGACGAGGTTTTCCAAGAGTTGTGGGATGCGGCTTGGGAAGGTTACATTACTTCCTGGTATGCTAACTCTATAATCTTTGTAATTCTCAGAAAAGAGTACAACTATGCCATTGAGCAAATTGGTGCTGCTACTCCCGAATCGCCAAATCCCTCAAGAACGGATGAAGCTTTAGCTGCAAACCTACAATATCTCTACTGGAATGGGGATTTAGAGCTTGGTGAGTCTGATATGTTGCTAGAAAAATTCTTTGCAAAAGCTTCAGGCCAACATCATGAAGAGTTCATGAGACAGATTGGAGAGCAGCTACGTTATGGAAATTCTGAGGTTGAAGTTGATTTGCTCCAACGATTGAAAAGACTTTGGGAATGGCGTGTTAGCCAAGTCAAGAATGCAACAGCAAGTAACTTACAAGCATTAGATTTGAGATTTTTTAGCTGGTGGTTCGCTTCAGGAAAGTTTGAGAGCAATTGGGCTATCGCTCAACTAAAAGACGTTATCAGATTGGTTAAAGATATAGACTACGATGACCAGCTGCTACCTCATTTGGTTGCACTTGCTCCCTTAATGCCGCTCTCTGTAGTTGAGTGCTTGAGTTTGATGGCTGATGAACTCCGAAGCGAGGACTGGTCTTTTTCCTATTATCAGGAAGACAGCGGCACTATTCTATTGACCGCTCTTCAAAGCGGAGATGAGGCCAGTCATAGGTTAGCAGAGGATTTGATCAACCGTTTATTAGCTCGGGGAATAGCAGACTTTAGAGATTTGCTGACAAACATGGACAACTGAAATTATTTGATCGACAGGCGATAAAGTTTTGAATCGTGATATTGCTCATAGTAGATTCAATTGCTAAAGCTACATTTTTTAAAAGCTTAATATCAGGTTAGCATGGTGTTATTGGTTCACTTGCGATCGCTTTTACCACCGCGCACACAGACTGCTGAGTAATGTAAAGCGATCGCGCCGTCCCACTCTCCAAATCAAAATAAGTCGCAAACCGTTTGAGACTCCCCGCAGCCATCCGATACAAATAATCCGCCGCCTCAGCCGCCACCCGAACATTCACGCTCTCGCTCTGCACATTCAGCACTGCCATCTCAGCACAAGATAGATTATTTGTCAACTCTTCAGGTTTCGGCTTCAAAAGGTCAGGAGCCTGAAGCATCGGAGATGGCAACCTCGCACATCCCAGCCCCCCAAAATTATAGAACTCCGGGTTAGTTTCCAAAGAACTGCCCAGCAAAATTTGTCCGGCTGCGGCATGATTTCCGCAATCCAAATACCACACGCGGGGGATTTCAGAACGGCTGTAAAATTGGTTTAACTCAAGAACCTGGTTAATTGCCGCTCTCCCGGCTGTTGTATCCACGCACCCTACCAAGATAGTCAGCTTGTCTCGGTATTCTTTATTTGGGAAAGCCGAGCGAAAAACCACCTACAACTGTCCTGAACCCGCAGTGATTTCAGTTAGTCTGCCAAAATATTTCACGCTTGTCGGCACCAATTTCATTGAGTCTGCGAACCGGATGAGGATTGGCGATCGCTCCAATGCCCGCACTCTCGTTGCAAACTTTAGATGGGGTGCTGGCGTTTTGATTCCAATAACCCAGTCTCTACCGGGTGTTGCTTAATCTTTCTTTACCTCATGTCCTCAGAAAGCGGTTATCTCGGGTGTACCGCCAAATTGTTTGAGAGTAGTGATAAAGTTACTTAGAAGCAAGCTAAGACTGATTTGTTTTGAGCCTTTTTTGAATAGGTTTCACCTCGCATCCGATAGCATCTGAAATTAATTTGCATTCTTCTGCCGTACAGAATTTTCTGACATATTCAGGGAATTTGTCGGGAATGTATGTATCTTGCAGCCACTGATGAAACTCTCCGAGCAAGTTGAAGGGATAAACGTTTGCAAGTTGCTCCCCCCTGCGGTCGGGATAATAATGGATGTACTGCTCAAAATCAGCGGTATTGTGTCCTTGTTCCCTCAGCCAATGACACCACGCTCGACCTACTGAAATATCTATAGTAGCTGTGTCGGGCAGTAAAACGCCTTTAGCCTCTAAATCTCTCATTAGTCCGGCTATCTGCTCAAAAATACACCACTTACCCCGAGGCAGTTTGGTATTTTGTTCAAACAAAGTTAATCGTTGATACCAAACCCGTTGGTAAGGATGCAATTGAACAGTCTCGTAGACGGGAGTTAGACCCGTTGTCAGCCATTTTTCTACCCATTCAGAGACTATCATCTCAAATTCAGGCGAGAGCCACATAGCAAAAGAGATAGCTAATTTTGGATGAATCCAAGTCTCTTGGTTTCTCCCGCTTCCTTTTTTTTGTACTAGGTCGTATACCTCAAGCCCTGTTTTATCCGATAGCAGCTCTATATATTGATTAGTCCGATCGTTTTCAAACCACTTTGCAGCCTTCTTGCGAGTTCCGGTTTTTTGTTCGTAAGCTTTAGTTAGCTTAGTTGCGTTGATATAACCGTCATTTTTGCCTTGCTCGACAACAAAGTCACCGATTTTGTGGTCTATGTACATCGTTAATTTTATGAGGGAATGAATTTATTAAATGTAGCGTTTGCTTTTAACAGGCTGATTAGAGTTGTCCGTATAGCTGAGAGTCGGTTTTCACTACCTTCCCTGGAACTTGTTGCCGATCGCCACCAACACCCCGATTTGGAGAGAACTCGAACCAAATCCCAACACGCCTGTCATGCCCAAAATCCCTCAGAGTGCGTTCGCTGCATCTTGTACTACGCGCATAACCCCTACCTCCTAAGTGGCGTTCACCAAGTTAGCCTGAAGTTAACAGCCGTTTTGTCTAAATGTCGGCTCAATACCCCACTGAAAATGATGAAAGAAGACACCATCGAAATTGTTGGTTTTCATGCCCATATTTACTTCGACACCGATCGCCGTGATGCTGCTGCGCGTGTACGTGAAGGATTGGCTCAGTTCGAGGTGCAGCTAGGCCGTTGGCACGACAAACCCATTGGCCCCCACCCCCAAGCGATGTATCAAGTTGCTTTTTTACCCACGCAGTTTGGCATGGTAGTTCCTTGGTTGATGCTCCACCGCGAGGGGTTAGATATTCTCGTCCATCCCGAAACAGGGGATGATGTGGCAGACCATACTCTACATTCTTTGTGGCTAGGAGAGAAACTAGAGCTGAATGTCGAATTCCTACGACCTAGGACAGCCAATACCAAGTTCTAAGTCATCGCTTTCTGCGGTGGATTGCTCTATGTAGAGCAAACACTACTTGCTAGGTTCGGTAGTCCGCAAACTAAATTATTTGCTCAGAGATATCGTTAATTAATTAGTCAAAAACAGGCTAATCTTTGGCAATTGTAATTTATTTGAAGTAACAAATGACAGTTAAAGCTATTTCCGCCACCATCCTTTTAGGTGCAATTCCACTTCATGTTTATCAACTACCCGACGGCGGCTACAAAGTCGATGCGATTGGGGTTATGGGTGCGGTGGACAAAAAGGGCAGCGCATTAACTAAGTTTCTCGCTGGGAAATCGGCTTGAGCTCTGCCTTTTGGCGGATACAATTTTACACAAGCTCAAAGCATTCCAGTGGAAGGTAACGCTCAATTAATCAAGCCCGTTCCCATTGCATTAGCTACGGCATACTGGTTGCATGAAGTAAGCAAAGGCAACGTGAAAGCTCAAGCTTTGGTTCAAGCTAGCATGGCAGAATCCATCGAACGGCGGGCGGACGCAGCATTCAGCATCAAGCGTACTGAACCAGAGTATAATCTGCGGTTTGGTAAATTCGTTGAGTCAGTTATGTTGGAGAATCGGCAAGAACTGATCGAGCGGCGACTTCCGGGTGACGATTTGTACTTGCCAGAAGGGATTAATTGAGCATTCGTGCGATCGCTCCTACAACAGAGCTAGTTTATGGAATTTGTTCATCTTATACAGCAGGGACGGCAAGATTTTTCAGCTTGTTTGTGCCAAATAAATTCTTTCTATTTCAGTCGCGGGCAAAGGCTTGGAAAATAAATAGCCCTGTCCAAACTCGCAGCCAAGTTGTTGCAGCCAGCTCAGTTGCTCAGTTGTTTCAATACCTTCGGCAATAACCACGAGTTCAAGTTGATTGCTCAGAGCAATAATAGTGTTCACAACTTGATAGTTACGATTCCCGGCAAGGATTTCATTGACAAAAGAGCGATCGATTTTGAGGTTGTCCACTGGAAAACGGTGCAGATAACCCAAGGAAGAATATCCTGTACCAAAATCATCAATGCTAATCTGAATTTGTCGCGACCGCAATTGTTCGGTCAGCGCGATTGCCGCAATCGCATTTTCCATAATCGCACTTTCGGTAATTTCCAGTTTCAGGCGAGCGGGGTTGACTTGAGTTTCTGCCAACACCCGATCGATATCAGATAAAAGAGTTGGGCAAGCAAATTGTCGCACAGAGAGGTTGACGCTCATCGTCAACTCCGACTGGCCCTGTTGCTCCCATGCGCGAAGTTGCTCACACGCCTGCTGCAACACCACCATTCCCACTGGTACAATCAGCCCTGTTTCTTCCATGCAGGGAATAAATTCTCCCGGTGAAACCATACCCAGAACCGGATGTTTCCAGCGCACCAACGCTTCAAAACCGCAAACTTGTTCGGTTTGTAGATTGACAATCGGCTGATA
Organism: Microcoleus sp. PH2017_05_CCC_O_A; assembly: GCF_020738785.1. Taxonomy (NCBI): domain Bacteria; kingdom Bacillati; phylum Cyanobacteriota; class Cyanophyceae; order Oscillatoriales; family Microcoleaceae; genus Microcoleus; species Microcoleus sp. PH2017_05_CCC_O_A. Next base: position 9,715 of record NZ_JAEQCB010000001.1, read on the forward strand.
GTAGGTGACAAACTCTTGATGTTTCAGCGCCCGTTGCAAATCATTTTCCAGCGTCAGGCGATTCAGCATTGCCAAAGACATTTCACGCTCGAATATTTGATAGCAACCTTTCCCGCGAAGTTTAGCTTTGTACATTGCTGTATCAGCATCTTGTAGAGGTTCTTCCGGTTGTTGATAAGCGCTGCTACCTAAAGCAATGCCGATACAAGCTGTCATAAATATTTCACAATCAGCCAGCAAAAAAGATGCGTCAAAGCTCCGCAGAATCGATTCAATAAATGACTCCAGGACTTTCTCGCCATCGATTTGATACAATAAAAAGCAAAACTCATCCTCACCTACCCGTGCTAGAACATCACCGGGGCGAAGATAGTCTTGTAACCTTTGTGCGACTGCAAGGAGTAATTGATTGCCGACGACATAACCAAAGGAACTATTCACCAGTTTAAATTGATCGCAGTCTAGATAAACTACTGCAAAGGAGAATTTTCCTGTTTGTAGAAGCTCAGCCAACTTTTGAAGCAAGAAAGTTCGGCTGGGTAGCGTTGTGAGTGCATCCTGAAAAATCATGGTTTGCAACTGAGCCGTGCGTTGTTGCACCGTTGTTTCCAATCGGGTATTGAAAGTAGCTAATTGCTGATATTGCTGGTGGATGCGTAACATAGAGCGCACCCTTGCTCTTAACTCCAAGCGATTAATCGGTTTGCTAATAAAGTCATCCGCTCCAGCCGCGAAGCATCTAGCTAAATCCGTTTTGGTGATGAGGGCTGTCACCATAACGATTGGCACAGATTCCCATTGTGGCATAGCTTTAATCCGCCGACATACTTCTATGCCATCTATTCCAGCCATCATCACATCCAGTAAAATTAAATCTGGCCGAAAAAGGTCTAGGGAATCGATCGCCTCTTCCCCATTTGCAGCATAATGTAACTGATAGTCTCGATCGCTCAACAGGGTTTCAATTACATCAAAGTTATCTGGTTCGTCGTCAATAATTAGAATGGCAGGATTATTCATAAAAATATTATGGGAATGGGGAATGGGGAATGGGGAATGGGGAATGGGGAATGGCGAATGGGGAATGGCGAATATCAATCCCGTTGGCATCCGAATTATTTATCAAAATTCAGGGGGTTAAAACGCCCACATGACGGTGGAATGTTTTTATAGTGGAGTTTAAATCATCATTCTAAAAACCTAGATGTTAACTGTAAAGCGGTCAACCTGTATGCTGTCAACTGTCCACTGTAAGGTGCGTCACTGTAAGATGGTCGATTTTTGTTTGCGATGGTTGGTGGCGAGGGAGCATCTCACTTTTGCAGCCAAGCTAGAAATCTAAGTTTTGAGGCAGAAGGCTCTCTTGCTGCGAGGCAGAAGGAAGGAGCCAAAAGAAGTGTTTTTACAAATATGAGATGATCCCGGTGGCGACGCACCCTACAACTGTCAACTTGTTTACTGTCCCAGGTCAACTATCAACTGTCAACTTGTTTGCTGTCAACTATCAACTGTCAACTGTTTAATAGACAATTCAATATGAACCGTCGTCCATTCATTGACAACACTTGAAATTCCGAAATTACCTCCATACAGTTCCACGATTTTCTTAACTATTTTCAATCCCAATCCGATGCCTTGTTGCTGGTAATAATTGCGTTCAAATTGTGTAAACGCTCCGATTTGTGCAATTTGTTCTGCTGTCATCCCTCGTCCTCTATCCGAGATAGATAGATAAAATGTTTCATTTTTTAATTGACTGCTGACTTGGACGGGCGTACCAGGTTTAGAAAATTTAAAAGCATTTTCTAGCAACTCATCGAGCGTGCAAGTAAAATCTCGTTCGCTCATAGTAATTTCTACATTTTCAAGTTCCCAAACCAAGTCATTTACACGATTAACAGTTTCAGCTTGGGCTTTGATAGCATTTTCAATAAGAAGTTGAGTTGAGATGTGTGGCTGATGCGTGTTTCTAGTTTCAGCAAAGTCAGGATTGCTAGTAAACATCTCCAACTGCGCGTAGTGCAAAAATCTTTTGGTTAATTTTTGCAGTCTCAATGCAGATTTTTGGGCTATTACCAACAACTCATTAACTTCCTCTGAACTCATGTCTTGATATTCATCAACCAGCAAACCAATTACGCCAAAAATTCCATTGAGGGGAGTGTTGAGTTCGTGGGGCAGTGTAGAAACTAAATTACCGCACAATTCATCCAAATTATTTTGCAATAACTGAATCGTATTTTCTTGTAATTTGGATAAACTCTCTATCCGATCGTATTGTTGTTTAACGCGCAGCATAGATTTGAGTCTGGCGCGAAGTTCAATGCCATTGACTGGCTTGCTAATGAAGTCATCTGCACCAGCTTCCAGGCAACGAGCCAGGTCTTCTTTAGTAGTGAGAGCCGTTACCATAATAATCGGTACGGGTTCCCATTGCGGCATAGCTTTAATTTGTTTGCAGACCTCAATACCATCTATTTCTGGCATCATCACGTCCAGTAAAATCACATCTGGGTCAAACAGTTTGAGGGATGCGATCGCACTACTACCACTGGCGGCGTAGTGTAGTACATAATCTGGCTCGTTTAAGAGTGTTTCAATAACATCAAAGTTGTCGGGTTCATCGTCAATCACTAAAATAGAGGGCATATTCATTCGTTATCTTGTGTTGGGGTTAAAAGCTGTTGGATAGTGGCAACCAGTTGCTTGAGCTTCACTGGCTTAGTTAAATAATAATTTGCCCCGGCTTCCAAGCAACGATCTCGATCGCCAGTCATCGCCAGAGCCGTGAGTGCAACAATCGGAATATCAACCAAGTTAGGAGCGAGGCGAATCTGTCTCATTGCCTCTAGTCCATCCATTCCCGACATTTGGATATCCATCAAAATCAAGTTAGGCTGGTGAGTTTTGGCCATGTCGATCGCCTGTTGCCCATCTTTTGCCAAGATAATGCGATAACCCTTGGCTCCGAGGTAGCTAGAAACCGTACTGATATTGGCTTCGTTATCTTCTACGAGCAAAATCAGAGGCGTTTGGCTGGTGGCTTCGTTGGTGGCGAAGCTGGTGGGTGGAGAGTCTTGTTCGAGAGTATTGGCTAGTTGCTCGCCTGCTGTCATTTCAGGTGAGAGGGGAAAACCAATCGTACAGGGTAGGTCGATCGCAAAGCAACTGCCCGTACCTAGTTCGCTGGTGAGTTCCACCCTACCACCGTGGAGTTCGACAATTCGCTTCACCAATGCCAGCCCCAAGCCCGTTCCTGCATATTGACGGTTTAAGGCAGTATCGATTTGGATGAAAGGCTGAAATAGTTTCTTGATATTTTCTGGTGCTATGCCAATGCCCGTATCGATTACGGCAATTCGCAAGAAGTTTTTTGGGGAAGAATTACTAACAGTTGCATCGGAATTCAGTTGGCGGACTGGAGATACCTCTACAGTGATAGAGCCGCCTGAGGGAGTGAATTTAACTGCATTGTTGAGTAGGTTAATTAATACCTGACGAATGCGTCGTTCATCCACTAACAAATCTGGTAGATTTGCTGGAATTTTCATCTCAAGTTGGATGCGTTTCTTGAGAGATTGCTGTTTAATAAACGCTAAACTAGACTGACAAATATGAGAGACAGAAATTGAAGTACAGTCGAGTTCGACCTGTCCGGCTTCTATTTTTGCTACATCGAGGATATCATCGATCAACTCTAGCAAATGGGAGCCGCTTCGTTCCACAGTTTGTAAGGCCTTGAGTTGTTTCTCGTTGACACTGCCAAAGACTCCTTCTTGTAGTCCTTCGGTCATGCCCAGAATCGCGTTCAAGGGAGTCCGAAGTTCGTGACTCATGTTGGCAAGAAATTCATCCTTGAGGCGAGTGGCGCGGGCGAGTTCTTGGTTGGAAACTGCCAGTTGTTGATTGCTATCAGTGAGCTTTGCCTCTGCCTCTTGTCGTTCGGCTAGTTCTTTCTGTAATTGCTCAAAAAGATTCGCTTGCTGAATGGCAATTGCTAACTGATTAGCTGTTTGTTGAAGTAAATTGATTTCCCGTTGTTGCCATTGGCGCGGACGATCGCATTGATGGGCAATCAACAATCCCCAAAGGGTTTGATTTTGAATAATTGGAACTACTAATTTAGCTCGAACCTGGATTTCTGCTAGGAATTCGACCAAACAGGGCAAGACTGATTGCTGTTCGTTTTCGCGATCGCTTAGGGCATATATTCTTCCCTGTAGATAACGAGCATAGTTTTCTTCAGGAAAAACCTCTTCCGGGAAGACAATATTCAGAATCTTCGGCCAATTTGCTAAAACAGATTCGGCAATGGCTGCCCCCGTACCTCCGGGAAACACACGATATACCAATACTCGGTCTGACTTTAATACTTGATGGACTTCCTCAACGGTGGCATTGAGAATCTCGTCCAGATTCAACGATGACCGCATCCGTTGAGTAACCGATCCTAACAACCGCTGCTGTTCTGCCTGTTGTTGCAACCTCACTTCCGCTTGTTTGCGCTGGGTAATATTCCGAAAAATACCCCGCGTCGCGATCGCTCTGCCATCTTGAAACTGACAATTCACATTCCCCTCGACGATGATTTCTCTGCCATCTTTGGTCAGGAATCTGGTTTCGATACCCAAACAGAGCGCACCAGCAAATAAGCTTTGCATCGCAGTCTGACAATGTACTAATTCATCGGGATGGATAATTTGGAAAAGGGACAGTTGAAGGAGGTCAGCATCGTTGTATCCCAGCGTTTCTTTCCACGCAGCATTTACAAATAGAATCCGACCGTCGGGAGCAATGCTTTGAATGAGATCGGTGGCGTTGTCGAAGAGATCGCGCAGTTGAGCCTCGCGTGCTTGTAGTTCGCGCGTCCGCTGTTCGACCCTCGCTTCCAAGTCCTGATTCAAGCGGTGCAACGCATCGTTGGCGGCTTTCCGCTGTAATTCTGTGGCTGCCCGTGCTGCAAAGACCTGAAGAATGGCGATTGCTTCGGCACGTTTTTCGGCTGGTAAGGGCTGTTTGTCTAAAATGCAAAGGTTGCCAATCGCCTTGCCGATATCGTCTTTTAAGGCAATGCCCAAATAGCTATCTGCCTGCATCGTCGCCAAGTATAAATCATCAGGAAAGATGCTTTGCACTTGGCTGGGGCTGTAAAATTCCCCATTTTTCAAAGCATATTCGCAGGGAGTGCGAGCTGGATGATAGGATTTTTCGGGCTGCAAAGCTCCATTTGCCCAGAATCCAAGGGTATGGAGTTCGTCGCCCACCAGCTCGGTAACGATGGCACAGCCGATATCCAACGCTTCGGAAATGTGGCGCACTAGGGCGAGAAAAAAGTCTTTTCCCGTGACGGCAGCAGTTCCTGTTACCAGTTTTTGTAGGGTTAATTCAGCTCGTTTGCGATCGCTAATATCAGTAATCGTCCCCACATAACCTATAACCCGCCCAGCGGCATCATGCTCTGCCACCGATTGCCCGTACACCCAAGTCACAACACCATCGGTGCGTTGGAAGCGATACTCCAGGCTAAAGGGGCGGTTTTCTTGGGCCGATTGATACCACTCTGTCGCTATTTTGTCTCGATCCTCTGGGTGCAATCTTTGCCGCCATCCATCTCCGGCTGAGGATTCTGGAGTCAGTCCGGCTATCTGACACCATCGATCGTTGACATAGGTACATTTACCTTCAGCATCGGTACGGAAAATCCCCACGGGAGCGGCTGCGGTTAATGTGATGTAGCGCTCTTCACTTTCGAGTAACCGAGCTTCTGCTTGCTGGCGTTCGCTCAGTTGAGCTTGCAATTTTTGGTGAGTGGTGGCTTGCTGGATGGCAATCGCCAGTTGTACCGACAAAGCTTGCAACAGTTCGACTTCTTCCGGTTGCCACTCGCGGGCGTTCTGGCTTTCAGTGACATTGAGCAAGCCCCACAATTCATCTCCACACAGCAGCGGCACCAAGATTTTCGCCCGCGTCTGGAGGCGGATCAGCATCTCGCGGTGGCAATCTGACATGGGGGTAGTGTAGATATCGGGTACGACCCTAATTCGCCCCTGGCGGTAAATCTCCGTACAGTCTTGGCTAAAACAGGTGTCGTTAATCCGCTCGTTCACTAAAGACAGGGCCGAGTCAGTAGATTCGGCAACGGCAATGGTTTGCCAATCCGCTTCAAACTGCCAAATGTTCACGCGATCACACCCCAGCACTTGGCGTACCTGGGCCACAGTCGTATCTAAGATGCTTTGCAAACTCAAGGACGAGCGAATTTGCGTGGCAATTGCAGCCACCAATTTTTCCCTTTCTGCTTGAGCTTTCAGGGCTGTCGTCCGGGTTTGTACTTGTTTTTCTAGTTCAACGGTGCGGGTTTGTAATAATTCAATTTTCTCTGCTTCTAATACCACTACCTTCTGTTCCATGACCTCTGCCAGCTTGTATAGCTCCAATGGATTGAGGGCTTGTAGCAAGCTGGTCTGGGTGATGATGCCCAATAGCTGTCCCCGGAGGCCCGTCACCGCCAACCGATGAATCAAGCGCTGTTCCATGATGGAGTGCACCACCCACAGCGAATCGTCAGGTCGAACGGCAAAAATCGGTCGGCTCATCACCGTCTCGGCTTTACAGGTTTCCAAGTTCAAGCCCAATGCCTGAAACTGCACAATGTCTCGCTCGGTGACAATCCCCACCGGAATTTGCCAGGATTCCGATTCACTTCGACTGATTTCCACTATCATTACGGAACTAACCCGGTGTTTTGCCATCAGTTGGGCGATCGCCAACATCAATACATCTGACTCGGCACAAATCACCTGACTCGTCATCACCTCTGATACCAGTCGCAACCGCAAAAGATCTACAGGGCGACTGGTTTGTCGCAAACTTTCATGGGTCAGTAACCCCACTAAGCGCTCGGACTCTCCCAGAATGGGTAAGTGGCGAATCTGGTACTGTTGGAGCATATTAATCGTAGACAATAAATCGGTCAAAGCAGACTCGTACATGGTGATGACTGGATGTGCCATCACCTCTCGCATTGCCAAAGTCTCCAAAGAACGCTGCTGGGCACTCAGGCGCACCACATCCCGCTCAGTCAAAATACCTACCAAATGACCATTTTCTACGACCAACACGCAGCTTGACCGCGCTTCTAGATGCAGTTCGTCCAGTTGCCCGTTTGTAGTTTTAGTAGTGTCACAGATAGCTCGCATACCGCTCATTTGGGCGATCGCTTCTATCACCGTCGTATCTGGTTTAACGATGAGAGGGTCGCGCACGATCGCCGACTTCAGTTCGGATGGGGTAAGAGCGGTGGTGCGGGTAAACATTGCTATGAAGGTATTTATTTTTGATTATCGCTCTTTTATCATTTTTTTTTACTCGCGCAGCGAGTAAATTTCATAAACAGAGTTATTTTTTCAAAATACAATACTCTTGAAAATCTATCTAACTCCGAAAATGAGATCGCTTTTATGCTCGGATAAGGCAGTATTCTGAGTAATGGCAACAAAAGCGATCGCCCTATAGAAAGATGAGCTTTGACGTTTATGGTAAAACCCAAAAGGTATCCAAAGAATTGGCGAGAGATTGCGTTATCCGTGAAAGAAAGTGCGCTCTGGCGCTGCGCTAAGTGCAACCAACAATGCCTCAGACCCGGTAAACAAAGCGGCTTAACCAAATCCGAACGTTGTTCCTTAACTTTAACAGTGCACCACCGCAATCGGATACCAGAGGATAATCGCCCAGAAAACTTAATTGCTCTTTGTACCGCCTGCCACCTTTCTTATCACAATCGCGGCCAATCAAACGTCTCGCCTGGACAATTATCGCTGTTCCCCGATGATGGCATTGACTGGGATATGATGGATTGCTCTCTGGAATCGGCAATTGAAAATATCAAAGAATATTAAAGAATTAGCAGACCTGCTTCAACCCTTGCAGCAAGAAGATAAAAATCTGCACGGAACACGCGCAGATTCTCACCAATACAAACTGAGGCAAACGCTTGCGGAAGCAGAGTTGCAGAGTTTCGAGCGGAAACATCAAATCAAGCTACCCGAAGATTACCGTACCCAATTTATTTCTTTGAAGCTCCAGAAATCCCGGCTCAACTTGAGTTAAACGAAGACAGGATAGTTATCAAAATTAATCCTTGGCCTTTCATCTTAGCGCAACCTTGACATAGTTGCTCTTTGTAGGAAGCGCAAAGCAACCAACACAAACGAGATGTTTTCCTTGAAAGGCAGTCTGTCCCCCGCCATTTGGAGGGGGCTATTTTAACTATCCTAAACCACCGAAATTGGTGAGGTCAAACTTAAATCGAAGCCAATACTATCATTTTATAACGTAATAAAAGCCAGCGTTTATGAAGAAAAAACCATCAATACCAGATGCAATTCTGGCTATAGATTTTGGCGGCTTATCTACTAGAGTTTTTTGCATTGGCTCGCAAGCAGGCAGTAAAGCAAGCTCCTTTGTAATGGAATCGCAGGTGGGGCCGGTGAGCCAAGACATAGCCAATTGTTTCACCAAACCTAACCTTGCATCGGCATCTCCCGAAAATATTGCTTGGGTGGCAATTGGTAATGAATGCCGAGCCGTTGGCTACCTAGCAGCAGCACAATTCAATGCTCATATCGGTTTGACAGGACTGAAGTACAGTAGTGCTTTGTACAAAGCTCTAGCAGCTTTGTGGGTAGTGTCGCGGAAGTTAGATTTAGGCAATCAATTCAATGCTGCGATCTCCGTTTTCTTGCCCCCAGGTGAATTTAATGACTCCAAACAATTTTTTGAGCTATTAAGTCAATACTCTGCTTCATTTGAAACACCCACCGGTAAGCTATCCGTCACCCTGGACAAAACCCAAGCTTTGCAAGAAGGCGGCGGCATTGCTTTGATCCACAACAGCAATTTAGGTTCAGCCTTCAAGCAGCGGGTAACTGCCTTTGTGATGGTAGGATTTCGCAATGCTTCGATAATAGTTTCGGCACGCGGTGCTGTCGGTAAAGGCAAAACTTCAGACTTAGGAATGGTAAAGTTGGTGGATCTAGTTCAAGAGCGAACCTCTAACTACGATGCTTCCCGTTTGGCTTTATCGATCGCTTCTTCAGGTGTAAGCTACAACCGCCCTTACTTTTACCGAATTGCTCGAAATCGAGAGGATGCAGCGAAAGATCGAGAAGTTGACCAATTGATTGAAGCAGTCAAGCTGTCTCGCTTTGACTACGCTCGAATGTTATCTCATTGGATTAATGAAGTGCTGCCGCCCGATTTAGATGAAATTGTATTTTGCGGGGGTACTTCTGAATATATGAAGCCCGAACTGCGAAATCAGTTTTCTCATTATTCACTGTCTTGGCACGCAGGTATAACAGTGCCAAAAACACTTGACCCTGATGGCTTAGGTTGTCGCATAGCTGATGTTTACGGACTATTTTCTTACTTCAAATCTCAGTTTGAGGTACTGAGGCAAAGGTCTGTTGCGACAACTTCTCAGAGGGCAGAAGATACAACTTCCAGTTCAGGAGAAGCTCCAGTCCCTACGACTGATATACAGAGTGTAAAAGAATGTGCTGAACAATCTACCAAGCCAAAATCTGAACAATCTACCAAGCCAAAATCTGAACAACCTACTCACCCAAAATCCGAGCAACCTACTAAATTAAAATTTGAGCAATTTACTCACGCTAAATCCGAGCAATCTACTGAACAAAAAATTGAGGAATCTACTGAACAAAAGACTGAAGATATTACTCAACAAAAAATTGAGGAACCCGCTGAACAAAAGACTGAAGATATTACTGAACTAAACACTGAACAATGTGCTAAACAAAAGGCTGATTCAAGTATCAAAGATAGCTGCTTAGATGATTCTAATAAATTGAGTGATGAGTCGAATACAGAACCTTCATTAGAGGAATCTGAAGCAAACTTAGATGCAGCTCTCTTATTGGGAGGGCCCTACCGAGGTTCTGGAAAGAAGGTGAGGAATTATGCCTAGAAAACGCTACAAGGAATTTTGCTGGCGCTGTCAAATTTTGCCAGATTCCGAAGACGCTATCTTGCTCTCTTATCTGCAAAATCATCCTTTTTTTAGTTTAAAGGAAACGATTTTACCTCTTATAAAAGCGCGGTGGTTGTTAGCAGCTCTACGCAATAGCGGTAATCATTCTAGTACAGACTTAGAGTATTTGAGGCGAGAAAGCATTAATTTTTTGCTCAGACAGATAGATGAAGTTTGCCGAGATGTGGGATTTAACTGTACCGAGTTAGGAGCAATTGCCCCTGGTATTTCTTCGGGTTTAATTCCTTTAGCTACTTTCTCTCAATTGTCGAATCCAGGTGCATCTATTGCTACGGAATTAACTACCACTGAGTGTTCAAAGCCAGCAAGTTTATCCGAAGAAAAAGAACCAGAGGACTTTTCGGGAGAACTTGAGTTTGAAAACAGCGCATTTAACTTAGCTGGTTTCGATCCCGCAATGGTCGGGCCTAGCTTTAGTTAAAAATTATTAAGTCTTTAATAGGCATCCAGCAAGGAGGAATGAAATGACTAACATGATTCACTTGGTTGACGGCGAGAAAGGTGGCGTTGGCAAGTCGATGCTAACTCGGCTTCTGGTTGAATTCAATCAGAAGTATGAACTACTGTACACCTTAATTGATGGCGATTTTCAAAATCCTGACGTGCAGCAGCGCTATCCTGAACACAATGCAAAAATTGTAGCTTTAGTTGAGGATGAAGAGAAGTTTTTCGAGATCGACATTATTTTTGAAACGGCAGTGGAGACTCCTGTTATTGTCAATTTACCAGCTCGGGTTTACGGCATTATCAACAAATGGATTGACGAAGCTAATTTAACTTCTCCTGATTTTAAAGAGCAGTCAGGAGTTGATGTTTGCAAGTGGTTTATTTGCGGCGGCACGACTGACAGCATTGAAATGTTTATTGACTCTTTCAACTACTTTGAAGGTAAGCTCAATCACATTTTTGTTCGTAATTTTGGAGTTTGCAAAGATTGGTCGCACGTACAAAGCCATAAGGAAATGAACAAGCTCATTAATAATTATCGAATTCCTGTCGTAGACTTGCCGGCGCTGAGTGCAAGAGAGCGCAAGTTTATTGATACGAAGCGGTTGTCATTTTCTCAAGCAATGAAACACTCTGAATTTTTCTTGATTAGTCAGCAGCGATTGCATACTTTTCTGGAAGACTGTTTCCGTCTGATAGAAGATGTAGGCTTGTTTAACAACGCACCCAATCGCAATAAAAAAGAGGTTATCGGTGCCTACGAACGAAAAATAAATGAGGAAATGCAGACAGAAAATGAACAACCAAATGAGTAACAAAATAAGCAACAGGTTGTAAAGTCTCAGGAGGCTGTAATTTAAAAAAAGGTATAGCGGTTCTTGGTCAGGTGAGGTATATCCTTGAAGCTCAAAAGCTTGACAATCGAGGGATTCAGCATACTTCACTAGGGTAAGAAAGGCTATATCGTAAGCTTTTAAGAATCTAAATTAGGACTTACACACAGACTCTATTGATAGGGTGTGCGGAAACAGATCTTAATACTACAGGTAGTGTCTAAACCGATAATTTACGTCTTGGACGGTAAATTTTACAGTCGATGTGTAATGAACTCGTTATGGGAGGGACAGAATGTGAATTCAGACTATAAAACAATACGCTTGGGTTAGCGCTTTCAGACGAATTTCACTAATTTTTAGGAGATAGAGACTTGTGAAAGGAAGTCAGATTGTTCTTATCCCAAGCCTATTAGACTAGAGAATGCGCGATGCAGAACAGCATAAAGATTAGGATTTTGATTAGGTAGGAGGTTAAATGTCCGATCGACTTTTAGAAGAACTTTCCGAAGTTGACTCTGAAGAGTTTGGCGAGATATTGGAAACGCCAACGGAAGAGGGCAGACTTAATAATACCAAAAATAACTCCATACAATCCGCTGAAAATTCGCAAAGTTTGTCAGATTCTCCAGATACATTCCCAGAAGATGCAGTAGAAGAAAAGTTGAAATCAGATGGGAGTAAGCTAAATGAAGAGGAGTTTTGGGAACTCATAGACGATGATTCGAGGGAAAGAGAAGCTCTGAACAGAGATCCTTTATCTGCCCCTCCCATGTACGAGAGAGATACTGAGTCACTAATCAGCCAGGTACTCAAGGGCAAAGACTCCAAATTTCGCTCTCACGTCATTCAGACAGCTTACCGATACGGCCTGAATAAAAATGACCCACTTTTTATCGTATTGCTGGCGACAGGTCAACTCGAACTGCTGCTAGAAAAAAAACCGCAAGAGATTGATCAGTTTTTTAAGAATTGGCAATCTAAATGGCAAGGTGATTTGAAAGATTCTCAAGCTGTCATCTCTCAAGAATTGGAACAAGTTCGCCAACTTACTGAAAATTGGGAAAAAGAAAGCAGAGAGTTTTTAGAACGGCAGGGAAAAGCGGCTGTTAAGGTGCAACATCGCCACATTTCCAACTCAGTTTACACCCTAGTGCGACAAGCAGCTTTAGAGAAAGTTGCTCATGATATTTGGTCGGTGATTTTTGGAAGCGGGGTAGTGTTAGGGGCAATGGCGATTGGCGCGTTTATCGGGTTAGCGCTGCCCCGGTTCATTCCAGCGCCTGAACTCGACCCAAAAGGGCCGCGCCAGCTCACTTTAGAACAAGCCGTAGCGCTCGAATGGGGGCTGAGCAAAGAGGGTCAGTTTGCTCGCAAGAACGCGGATACAATTCAGTGGGCAACAAGCAATGAAGGGAAATATGCTCGCCAATTTATGAGCTGGAATCAAGCTTTGTTGAGCGAGAAAGGTGGCAAAAAACTGTGTGAAACTGAGATAAATCGATTGGGGGTGACGCTGACAGTAGAGGGTAAACCTGCACAAAAAGGATTTTGTACTTTGTGGACTAGAAATCCGAAAGAGCGAGTTTTCGCTCCCTGAGTAATTGCTTTTATTGGTAACAATTATTGCCGAGTTCCGGTCAAAGCAAAATGCGTTTTCCGCGCTTTTTTTATAGGGTCGGGAAAACTGCCAATGTCAGGGGAGAGAAACGATTGCTGAGCTGTAAACTTTTAGAGTCATTGAGTTATTTTAGAATTGTGTTATGCCTCATCTAATCAAATCTAACCATTTGATATCAAATTTTTTTTTCAATCTGTTCCAAATATTGCATTTCACAAGGTGTGTGAACAACGCGCTGTTCGAGCAAATTCAGAATTTCTACTTCAAATGGGTCGAGGTTCCCTGATTCAAAGAGCAGGGAGATGCGATCGCAAATTTCTTGAAGTCCCGGTTGATTTTCGAGCGGTACAACAGTGAGAGCTGAGTGTTTGAAGGTATGCAAATTCATGGCAAGAGTAGGGATGTGCCGCATCCACACGGTAGCCGTTTTCTCGCCCACTGACTGAATGCGCCCCAACCTGCCGTTAACATCTTCGCGATCTGGCGCGTACACCTCTACTAAGGAACCAATTTTGAGCGTCAGGTGGTGGGCGATGGCAGCTTGCTTTTCAGGTTTTACCGAACGGCACCGCCCCTGTAAAGTTTTGGTAACTTGAGCCGGACGACTGCGAGCATCATTTGCCAGTATAATTGGTATATTGCCAACATCTTAGCTAAAAAAATCATCGATTGGCTTATAAACAACTATGCCAACTTCAACGATCAATGTTCAACTCAAAGAAATTATTGCCCAAATCCGCCAGGGATTAGAAAATCTTTATGGCGAACAGTTAATCCGAATCATTCTCTATGGTTCCCAAGCCAGAGGCGATGCTAGACCGGACTCCGATATTGATATATTAATCCTTCTCAAAGAACCCTTCAATTACTCCCAAGAAAGCGAGCGTATTTCTGTTTTGATTGCCGATATATGCTTAGAACATACCGTCGTGATTAGCTGTATGTTTGCCACCCTTCAGAAGTACCAAGACTATGAAAGCGGTTTCTTTCGCAATATCCGTCGCGAAGGAGTCCCAATATGAACCCAGAGCAACAAAGGTTACTTGATAAAGCTGATAGAACTTTGCAGGCTGCACGGGTTTTATGTGAGCAAGGCTTTTTTGATTCTGCCGCTTCCCGCGCTTATTATGTGATGTTTTACACAGTCACTGCATTTTTAGAGTCAGAGAAATTATCTTATTCTCACCACTCCGCTGTCATCGCCGGTTTCGGTCAAAAATTTGCTCGTTCGGGGCGGGTTCCGGTGCAGTTCCATCGTTACCTAATAGATGCTCAAAAAACTCGATTAGAAGCTGATTATAACGCTGATATACAAATCTCACAAACAGACGCAGTGCAAACAATAGATCGGGCAGAAGAAATGCTCAACTTTGCTTTGGCAAATATTGATTCTATTCCTCCATCCTCTCCTTGATTGAGGAGATAGCCTGCTTTCCACTCCTGCACCCGCCAACTAAAGAAACCGGGTTTTTCAGCAGATTCAACACTGTAATTCAGTATTTTCGTAAAAACCCCGGTTTCTGGGCCCTCCTCTTTGAGTCCTATATATTAACTTTTATTACAAAAACTCCGATTTTGCGTAAAAATACCCTGCAAAATCCCAATACACAATAGAAGGCTTTCACCTTCGGAGCAAATTCACTCCCCAAAAACTATGACAGCCACAACTATGCCGATCGCCAGATCGCCCCTTACAGCCACCGGAAGAGCCACCGCAACCGACGCAAAGGATCTCGCCCCCCTCTGGCAAGCATTCGCTGCTGAACGCGAATCGATCGACCCCTCAATGCTAGTCAAACCTAACTTTGAATTTGAAAAATACGTCATCAATTAAATCAAAAAACCCCTTTCTTTCTGCTGGTTATTAGAACACAGCGACAGCATCATCGGTTATCTATTTATCTACTATTACGACGAAGCCCCGCCTGCAAATCTCCCCGAATATTTGATTCAGCAACACCATGAGGCACTCAATCAAGTTTGTGTCTATCCTCAATCTGTTCTAAATACTGCAATTCGGTGGGAGTAAGAACCGTTGCTCTTTCTAACAAGTTCAAAATTTAGACTTCAAACGGATCTAGATTTCCTAATTTGTGAAGTCGGTCAGTGCGATCGCAAATTTCTTGAAGTCCCGGTTGATTGTCTAGCGGTACAGCAGTGAGAGCCGAGTGCTTGAAGGTGTATAACTGCATGGTAATGGTAGGGATGTGTCGCATCCACACAGTGGCAGTTTTCTCCCCGACTGACTGAATGCGGCCTAACCTGCCGTTAACATCTTCGCGATCTGGCGCGTACACTTCGACTAAAGAACCAATTTTGAGCGTCAGGTGGTGGGCGATGGCGGGTTCGCCTTCAGGTTTTACTTGTCGGTCGCGCCTGTTCTCAAACTCCTGTAAAGTTTTGGCAACCTTAGCCGGACGGCTGCGAGCGTCATTTGCCAAAGCGATGACCTGCTTCTTGGTCATCCCCGCAGAGCGAGTCAGTATTTTCCGCTTCATATCCTCTCCTCCAATAAAACTCAGGGTGTCTACTGCTTTAGCAAACTCAGCGTCCCTGCGAATTGTCTTTGGGGATGCCAAGAAAAGCGCCCCCAACTTTTCTTCTGTTTTCAAGTGGTCAAAATGACCACTTGATTTTCTGTCTCCGCCGCGGGACTGTTTGGCGAGCTCGTACCAAGTGCCGCGCAAATAGCTGACTGACTCAGACGTGAGATTGCGACGGCCCAGTTGATTGAGGAGCATCCAGGCTTTGACTGCATTCCGGTCCTCGAAAGACATCTCTACGGTTTGGTAGGGGATGTCGCGCGCCGTACAAATAGCATAGCGGTGATGACCGTCGATGAGAATTTTTTCCTCAGTCCAGACTACTAACGGGTCCCGACATCCTTTCTCTTGAATGCTGGCTTCTAAGGTAGAAAACTCGATCGCACTCAAAGGAGGGATAAGCGCTTTAAATTCTGGGTCAATCCGCAGCGAATCCGCAACAGTGTGGCGGCGCTTGGAAGTAGGGCCGAGCAAAACTACGAACGGTTGACGCTGCTCGTTGTCCGATGTCTCCTGAGTTGGGTGCATTTCCTTGTGCCTCCTGAAATAAGTCAGCCCTTAACTTGCCAGCAATAAAGCCAGACACCAGCTTGAAGGGTTTTGCTGGTATAGGTTTATTCCATACTTTATATAGTAACATGGAAACAAATTAATAATGTGGGATAATAAAAAAAAAGTCGAAAGGATAATGTTGCCAAATGCCCCCAAGAAAAGGAACGCAGCTCCACCCCAACTCTCTGGCTAATTTGAAGTTAGGCGGAGGCGAACCTCGATATGAGGAGCCAAAGAAGCAAAGGAACATTCAAGTAACATCTGCGGGGTGGGAAGGTTTTCGCGCTATTGCCAGAGAGCGCGGATTGAGTTTGAGCGAGTTGATCGAGCAGATTGGCAGGCGCACGATTACTTTGACTGATGCTGAGGAACAAAGTCGCAAACAACCCACAGCCAACCTTTCAGGTATAGCGAGGCTTTGAATAAAGATGTACATTGCCGTCGGATGAGGAACAAACACAATGGTTCAATCACCTCCAAAACCTATAACTGTTGATGAATTTATTAAAAACTACGGCGACAGCGATTGCTACGAACTGATTGATGGTGAATTAACCGAAATGGAACCAACAGGGCCACACGAACAAGTATCCGGGTTTTTGGGACGAAAACTGAATGTAGAAATTGACAGACTGGATCTACCCTACTTTATCCCCCCTCGCTGTCTCATCAAATTATTAGGAACAGCAACAGCTTTTCGCCCCGATGTGCTGGTATTAGATGAAACTCGACTAATTAATGAACCTTTGTGGCAACAAGAACCTGTAATTACATCAGGTTCTTCAATTAAACTGATTGCTGAAGTCGTTAGCACCAACTGGCAGAACGATTACGCCCGCTTTCGTTGAAGATTACGCTTTGCTAGGAGTGCCTGAGTATTGGATTGTTGACTATCTGGGTATTGGTGGCAGAGAATATATTGGCAAACCAAAACAGCCGACACTTACAATTTGTACGTTGCGAGAGGACGAGTATCAAAAACAGTTGTTTCAAAATGACGATCGGCTTATTTCATCAATCTTTCCTGACTTGCAATTAACCGCACAAAAAATCTTCGCTGCCGGCAGATATGCTGCTATGTAGCTTATATCTAGGTAATGTCGGTAGGATGGAGGAAATTCGTGCGCTCACAATTGAACGGGGATTGAGTCTCAACGAGTTGAGCGAACAGATTGGCAAGGGTCTGATTCCCATTGGCGCTGAAGAAAGTAACTAATAGCTTGGTCAGGAAAAGGAGGGTGCATTCAAAAAAACTTTCTATCAACTCGTTACCAGAAGTTTTTTTGAAAAAGAACACTAATTTAGTCGTTGATTCTCCGAGCGTGCTAACTAACTCTCAAAATTTGCTCAATTAGGGAGACAACTTGCTGCGGTCGATGCTCAAAGTGCTTCTTAATTTGAAATTTTAACGAATCTGCTGGCACATCTTTTTTGTTGAGTTTAATGCGAATATGCTCACTTCGTGGGAGAGTGGAATTGAGCGCTCGAATAACGGTGCGGCATTGTCGAAGAGTCAGGCTATCGACTTGAATGAAGGGTAGATTTAATGTGTCGGTATCGAGTTGAATATTAGAAGCAAATTCGGCTTGAACTTGTAGCGAAGAGGTGAGGCGCTGTTCTTCTGTGGGTTCTGGAGTTGCTCCACATTCGGCAACAGCAGGAAAGGAAACAATTTCATTGAGAAGAGGCACAAAATCTGGGGCAAGTTCTGCTGAGAGTTTTTCAGAAGGATTCATCCGCTTCGATGCTAACAGCGTAGCGAGATAGTGAACAATTAAGCCACCGTAACCAAAAATTACCACAGTTTCAATTGTGAGGGTGAGAAAATGCTGAATACGTTCGTACTTGACATCCACCCCGCCGTAGAACGGCGAGGATTCCCAAACCTCACGATTTAGGTTTCTGCTTCTGTCCCTTACGGGGTTTCGCACCTGCCTTAACAGATTTACTCTGTTCAGGTCTTACGGTCGCTCCACAGACTGACACGGCAAGCCCTGCCGCCAAAATATTCTTTGCCGCGTTGATGTCTCGGTCATGGTGTGTCCCGCAATTAGGACAATCCCATTCCCGGATATTCAACGGCATCTTGTCAACGATGTGTCCGCAATTACCACACCGTTTTGAACTCGGAAACCATCGGTCAATCTTAATTAAAGTACGACCGTACCACTCACACTTGTATTCAAGTTGCCTGACCAATTCGCCCCAACTTGCATCACTTATGGCAAGGGCAAGTTTGGGATTTTTAATCATGTTTTTCACAGCCAAATTCTCGACGGCGATGGTTTGGTTTTCGCGCACCAACCGCGTTGTTAACTTGTGAAGGTTATCTTTTCTTGCATCAGCAATTTCTTGATGTACTTTCGCTACTTTGAGTCGTGCTTTGTAACGGTTGTTTGACCCTTTCTGTTTCCGGCTTAAAGCTTTCTGCGCTCTTCTAAATTTGCGATATTTTGCCTTGAATCCTTTGGGATTGGCAATCTTTTCACCAGTGCTAAGAGCGAGTAAAGTTGTAATGCCCAAGTCAATACCAACTTGACTGCCTGACTGAGGTAATGCTTCAATTTCAACATTCACCAACAGGGAAACTGACCACCTACCAGAGGGTGAAAGCTTCACCGTAATGGTTGATGGTCGGCAACCGACAGGTAGCATCCGGCTCCAACGAATTGGCAACGGGTCGGCACACTTTGCTAAGTAAACTTGTCCATCCTTAAACTTGAAAGCAGATTTGGTAAACTCTGCGCTACCACCATTGCGTTTTTTCTTGAAATTGGGATATTTCGCCCGCCCATCAAAAAAATTGGTGTAAGCCGTTTGTAAATGTCGCAAGCATTGCTGTAACGGTACGCAGCTAACTTCCGACAGAAAATCTAACTCTTCTGTTTTCTTCCATTCGGTTAGCATTGAAGAGGTTTCAGCATACCCTACCCGTTTTTGGTCTTTGTACCATGCCTCGGTTCTTACGGCTAAGGCAAGGTTGTATACTAAACGAGCGCAACCCATTGTCCGTCGCAACAAACTCTCTTGTTCCGGAGTTGGGTAGAATCGATAGCTGAAGGCTTTGAGTGTCATGCTCACAGTCTAACACTTCGATTGTGATATTGTGCTAGACTCAATGTAAAATCTTTGTAAAGCCGTCAAGCGAAGGACGGGGTTTCAAACCCAAATTTCTGATGATGATAATTTGCAAGTGGAACATCTCTCAAACGCGCTCGCGTTTAATATCAAAGCCTTTTAACAAAAACAGTCATTTAATTTATTGCCAAACGGTTTTACGCTGACTTATTGAGCAACCTACATTCTCGGATAAAACCAATTAACCATAACTTACGCTTTGTAACTGTGTTGCAAAGGTTTGAGATTATTCGCCTTACTTGCGGAAGCTTTCCTACGCTCGATGGTAAACTCCGTCAATGGTTCAGAATGACATTTAAGTTATTACTCCAAGCGCTATTAACTCAATACTTCGGACAGTTTTTAAGCAGCGAGAGTACCATAGGATAGGACGGAGGGGAGGTTAGGGTGATTTAAAATTAAGTTAGGGTCTAAATCTAACTTGTTAATAAAGGTGTAAAGTAGATGTATATTGAATTCCCGGCGTTTATAAGAGGCCATTGAAAACACGAAGGGAGCCGGAGACGAGTGACGATTATAAGCTTCATATTTGGCTAAATTCAAAGCAATTAGACTGGCATTAAAATGAAAATCAAGCCGTTGACTACTACGACATTGAGCAGAGGATAAACCCGTAAATTGTTTGGCGTCACGAAAAATAAACTCAATTTGAAAACGAGCCTGATCATACTCAAGTATTTGCTCACCTGTCAGCTCAAGATCAGTGCTAAACAATAAAATATTTTTAGTTTTACCGTTAGGTTGAACTTCTCCAAGGCAAGCTAAACGTATTTTACATTTTAAACAAACACTCCATACTACTAATGAATAAAGCTTAACCCCCGGCTTAACTTCTTTGATAAAAGTTAAATCTTTTAAGTTTTTACAGTCTACTTTCCCATCATATTTGCGAGGAGCACCCCGTTTATTTCTTTCACCTGTATAGAGGTAATTTAAGTTAGCGTCAGACCGTAATTTGCTAATAAAATTTAAATTAGAACTTCTGACAGCATCCCAGAACTTAGCGCGGTAATAATAACCGTCAGCTACCAAATAACGTACAGATTCTGGCAATAAAGAACGAGTTTCTTTTAAATGCTGAACATAGTCGTCAACTCTTGTTAATTCAGGCGTTGAGCTTTGGGACGCCTCTTTTTTAGTCGGTTTTTTTGAGTTGTTTTTTCCTCTAACAGTGAGGGGATTTTTGGGTAGTTCTGTGGGTGGACGCCAGGGTGTTTGTTTGACACTCACACTATAAGATAAATGAGTTTCAACTTCGACCACAGAAATTACGGAAATTTCTAATCCCTCTTCTGGTCTGCCAGCCACACCATTATAAAAAGTAGCTTTTCCTTCGGTTTTTTTGCCACTTTTTTTGATAAATGAACAATCGATTACAGCAATAATTGTTCGTTCAGGATTCAAGGCTTTCTTGATAAACTATTTGTGAAATTCGGGAAAATCAAAGTTTTTCAAAAAGTGGCGGCGATAGGTCTTTTCACTCAATGAGCTGTAACGGGCCAGATTGGTAAAATTCACTTTACCATAAACAAGTAAAATGGTGGAAAATAAAATCACCATAAACTTCTTTTGGGCTTGACTAACCCCTGACATTTGTTGTAAGATGGATTCAATAATATTCATTAGGCAGTCTGTTAAGCTCACTTTTTTTAAGCTTAACTTAAAGAGTGTCTTTTTTTCTGCTTTGAGGATTTAAATTCCACTGACTTTTTTGTGGACGGTCGCTCGCGTCTCTATTCCAAAACTGTCCGGAGTATTGTTAACTAAATCCTTCTGAGAATGCGATCATAAATGTCGCAAATCGAACTGATGCGGTGGGTGGGCGGGCAAATAAAATCCTGCTCTGAGCAGGATTTTATCCCCTTTATGGGGGGTCATCATTGATTACTTGACAAAATCATCAATCTCTTCATTATCGTCAGTTGCCTTTTTCTTGTGAGAAGCTTTGACTGCCGATTCGATATAACGGAAGTGCAAGTCAATCACTGCTTGCTCAGATGAAAGCCAGTAAACGTTGCTCAAGATTTCTTCAAGCATCTCGTCAGCCGAGTAGCCTTCATATTGCTTGTTAAACCAAGTATTGAACGCTTCCCAGTCAAGAGCTTTACCTTTCTGCAACTGTCGTTGTTTGGCACGTCCCGTTAACTCGCGGGCAACGTGCAAAAACATCTCGAAGCGCTGTTCTTCAAGAGTTTCTGCAAATTGCTTTTGCATCGGAGTTGGAGCTGATTTGCGATTAGCCATGATTAACCCTCAAGCGTGTTTTTTCTTCACAACTAAAGCGACGGCAGTCTGCTAATTACAATTAATTCAAAAAAATTAGTGGGTGGGTGAGTGGGTAAAATTAAATTCACAATCAAGGTCAAAACTTCCTTGATTGTGAATTTGTTGGGTCTGCTTCCCAGAGCGTCCTGATTCGGACGGTGGCGACAATCATTACCCTCAATCGCAATTCGTGGAAAAGGCCTCGATAGAGGCAAAAAAATGCTCTGCTTTTTCAGCAGAGCATTCTAATCAAACTTTAGCGATTATTCGTCGTCTTCCTCAAATTCCTCGTCTTCGTCTAGACTAAAATCATCCTCCTCATCGTCATCCTCATCGCTTTCCTCATCTTCATCGTCATCATCGTCATCCTCATCAATTTCATCGAGTATGTCATCATCTTCATCGTCATCATCGTCATCCTCATCGAGTTCTTCAGTATCTTCTTCAGAGGATTTAGCTAACTCGTTGCGACGCTTTAAGCTTTGAGCATTGAACTCCATTAAATCGGCAATGGCAGCTTGTGGATTGTCAGCAATTGTATCGTAAAGTTGGCTCATCGCTAAAGCAACAACTTCGACATCATACTTGAGTTCATCGGGCCGGCCAACTAGCTTGGGAAACACAGTATTGTTCCACTCTTGCCAGTCGAACTTTTTACCATTGCCATTGCCGTTGCGCTTGTTCAACTGAGCTTGAATATCCAATCCCAGTTTTTCGCGAATTGCGTGGCCAACCTTTGTCGAAATACGGCTATCGCGACGCTGAATTGTCACACCGTACTTCTTATGAATTGTATTGCGAATCTGTTTGACTAGCTCGACAGCAAGTTGCTCGGAGCTGAGGTTAGGTTGAGGTTTTGATTTAGCTCCATTGTTACTGCCGACTGTTTGACTGTTCTGTTTTTCGGGCGGTTTTGATTGAGCAGGCACTGGTGACTGAGAGCGATTTGGAGTGGCTGCTGTTTGTTTTTTAGTTGTGGCCATGATTGACAATTTAACTTACATAACATCAATTTATGAGTGCCGTTAGGCACAATGACCCCCTCCAGTTGAGGGGGAGAATTTCGCTCATTAGCAGGAAGTTAAATTTTAATTACATTAGTTAAATTTTATGTTAAATCTCCTGTAAGTAGTGGTGTATAACGCATGAAGATTTTCAATAACTGGTCTAACTTAAGAGTTATTCAAACTCCCATTATTGCCCTCGAATATTACAGTGCCGATCGCCAAACAATCTTGTCATCATTTCATCAGTACGCTAATGAGTGTTGTTTACCTGTTTATTATTGGAATCCTGGCTATGCAACTCTTCAACAGGTGCAGTCAACTCTTCAACAGGTGCAGTCAACTCTTCAACAGGTGCAGTGTTTCGATAAACATCTCCCAAATTTAGGTTTTCACTCAAACATGACAAGCATTTCAGATGCTTTTTCAAAGATGTATAATAGTGAATGCGTCCTCTGCAAAACTGAGCTATCTGTGGAGAATGATGTCCTGCAATTTCTGCTGGAAAATGACTGCCCCGGTATCTTTTTGTTAGAGGACATTTTGGAGTCAGGCAGTAGCGAACAGCCTCTTGTCCGCCGTTATTCTCAATTGGCTAACGCATTTTTTGAGCTGAAAGGGCGTTCAGCCGAGCTGAAAGGGCGTTGGGCCAACCAATATTGGATACTTTTGGGCGAGTACATTCAATTGCCATCAAGGCTAAGTCCACTAATTCCTCTGCTAAAATGTCCGTTACCCGATCGCTTTGAAGTCGAAGTTCTTGTAAATAAGTTTTGCGATCGCAATTGTTCCCTTGATTGGGGTTCAGATGCGGTAGCTGCTAAAAAACGGCTGGCTGTTTCTAGTCTAGGGCTGCCACAGGCTGAAATTGAATTAGTGTTAGATCGATCGCTATCGGTGACTACTTCAGTTGTCCATATCGCTGAGTTGGTATTAGAGCATAAGATATCGCAACTTCGAGACCAGGGGTTGGAGTTCATTGCTTCTCCAGACGTGCCTCATGCTGGCGGTTTAGATTTATTAGACGCTTATTTGAGCGAAGTCGTAAAGCTGTCAGAAGCTGATGCCAAGAAATATCACCTCAGACCTCCCAAAGGAATGCTGCTGTGGGGGCCGCCGGGGACGGGCAAAAGTTTGAGTGCAAAGCTAGCTGCTAAGAAGCTAGGTTATGCGCTTTTAGCAGCAAGTTGGGGCAATATTCTAGGTTCCTCTAATCCCGATCGCGCTCTCAACAAAATGCTGGATACAGCAGATAATTTGGGCGGCTGCGTGTTGTTCTTTGACGATTTTGACAAGGGTTTTTCTGGCTGGGAATCAAATGCTGATGGCGGTGTAGCTAGGCGACTGTCGCAGAAATTGCTCACCTGGATGCAGGAACATGAGAGCCCCGTGTTAATGTTAGCTACTGTTAACCGCTTAGAAATGCTGCCGGCTGAACTTATCCGCAGATTTGACGACGGCGGAATTTGGTTTGTGGATTTGCCACACAGCGGCGCTCGCTATGAGATTTTCAATTTGCACTTAGCTAAGTATTTCCCAGAGCAGTTTGGGGAAGGAAAAGAGAACCTTTGGACCGATCGGCAGTGGTATTCGCTACTATCTGATTATGCCGGAGCAACGAGTGCTGAAATTGCGATCGCAGTTAAACGCTGTGCTGAACGAGCCTATTGTGAAGGACGACCCGGTTCAATTGAATTGGCCCATTTGCGTTATCAGAGAACTCAGTTTGTGCTGTCGTCTGAGCGTTCTTCTGAAGATATCCAGGGGATTCGCAACAAAGCGTCCTTTGCTCGACCTGCTTCTGGGGGCGATCGATCTAAATTTGCGGCGGGAGAGCAAGAATTATTCGAGTATCAGCCACCTGCTTACGATAAAACTTGAGTGCATGATAAACCAATACGGTTTATTTAACGCTCTCCGACAAATTTTATCTCATGATTTTATGGGACATACAGGTATTTTTTGGATATCAAATTGTTCTTATTGATAAAGAATCGTGCCGCGACTGTTAGGGAAGTGAGGAATGGGGAGTGGTGAGGAAGTGGAATTTTCACAGCAATGCCTGCGGTGCGGCTTCTCCCCTCCCCACTCCCAATCTTTCTCCGTTAATCTCTTACCCTCCCCAACTTTCCATGACCTTAATTTCTACCTCGCAAGGAATCGGAGAGAGAAATTTATTCCCGGCTCTCACCATACATTTTTTAAGCAAGGCTTTAACTGGCCTCACTTCTTCAAGAGGACACTCTATTAAAATTTCATCGTGAACGACACAAATCAGTTTACCACCAGTGCTGCTCAGAGGCAGAAAAAGTAGAGCAAGAGCGAGTTTAGTAATGTCAGCACTCATCCCTTGAATTGGGTTATTTAGCATCTCATTAAGCAGCGGTTTAGTATCTTTTGACCATAATCTCCTTCTGCCTAAGACTGTCCGACTCTCTCGAATACCTCGGCTCCAGGCGTTCCGAACTTTGCCGTGAAATTGTTTGATACCTGTATAGGATTCAAAGAACTTCTTACGAAAGTGTGAAGCTTGTTGCAGCGTTAAAGTGACTCCATGCTGTGCTTGAGCCATATTCTTAAATTTCTGTGCTCCCATGCCATAAATTAAACCGAAGTTAATAATTTTACCGAGCTGTCTGTCTTCGAGAGTAATTTCCGATAAGGGTTTTGCCAGCACCAAAGAAGCGGTCAGAGAGTGCAAATCTTCCCCTTGAGAATAGGCTTTCACCATCGTGCGGTCGCCGGAAACCTTCGCCATGATTCGCAGTTCAATCTGGCTGTAATCGGCTTTCAGCAGGACGTAACCGGGTGCAGCTTTAAAACACTGTCGGGTTTTCTTGTCTCTGGGGATATTCGTTAAATTTGGCTCTCGACAACTAAACCGTCCTGATCTAGCACCAATCTGAAACCAATTGGGATGAATGCGTCCTGTAATCGGGTGAATGTGTTCTGGTAAACCCAGAGTAAAAGTGTCGATACGAGTAGATAAGCTGCGATATTCTAACAGTGCTTGAATAACGGGATACTCGCTTTGCAAAGGAATTAAATGTTGAGAGTTAGTGGAAGTAACAGGAATGCCTTTTTCTTGCAAAGCCGCTAAGACTTGCTTGGGAGAGCGAGGATTAATTGTATCCGTAAATTCCGGCAGCAGAGAGATTTGTTGATGAGGGTTAGGTCGATGGAGTTGCAAATTAATTTGTTTTAAAAGAGAGTCGCGTTGATGACAGAGTTTCACTCCAAAAACTCTCCACTGTTCTCTATCTAAAAGCATTCCGTTGAGTTCCATAGAAGCCACCGCAGGCAGACAGGAAAACTCTAGTAAAGCAGTTTTCCAAAGCTTAGAAGCTTTCAATTTTTGTTGCAAAGCAGCAGCCAGCGGGAGTAAAATTGCAGCATCGGTAGCAGCATATTGCAGTTGAACGAGTGTTAAATTTCCCGACCAATCGCTAACTTGCTGCGTTTTGTCTAGCTTTACTTTCAACAAATTCTCAGTGACAGCCTCTAGAGACAAATGGCATTTTAGTCCAGCCGTCAGCACTCGGTAAGCCAGATAGGTATCGAAAAAAGGTTTGGATGGTTCCAGTCCGGCAGAAGCGAGCATTTGCCATTCAAATTTGAGGTTGTGACCTACTTTGAGTGCAGGACTGGCTAGGAGCAAGCGTAATGGTTCGAGGGAACTCGGTTCAATGGCCCATAAATCTACAACGATCGCTGGATGGCCGGGAATGGCAAGTTGTAACAATCTAATTTTGGCTTGGTAGGGGTCAAGCCCTGTCGTTTCGCAGTCTATACCGATTATTTTTGCTTGTTGAAATGGTTGAAGGGCTGTTTCAAGATTGAAAGCAGTATCAATCAGTTGGTAAGGAGTTTTAAGTGTAAGTTGCAACTGAGCTATTTTAAGTTTATTGGGGGTCAAAAAAGTTGGGATAGCGGTTGACATTTTCTGCTTGTTTAGCGGATTAGGTTTCATAATTAGTTCCGTCTATAAAAATAGTACAAGAATATCAATGTGTCCATAATGCACGAAATATTACTATTCTTAAGAAGTTTTAGACATTAGGTAGCTTGAGGATGATGAGTTTTATTTGGGAAATATACGAGTTATAAGTCTATTTTTTGTAAATCAATTTAAGTCCTGAACTTTAGGAATAAGGTAAGAGACATAAAGGATGGCGGTTGGTCTAAAAAAAACCAGTTGTTGCCTGGTTTTGATTTAAAATAGTTGCCAACTTTAGAGTCGGCAACAGTTGTTTTGGCTATCCCAAGTGCCGCCTAAAAGGTCGCAGCCTGGTTTGCCATCTGTAATCTTTTTACAAACGGCTGCGTTAGCATCTGTTGTCATTAAGAGCAAAAGGCTTGTTAGAGCGATAGCGAGCAGTTTTTTCATAACGGTTAGCTCAGATGTATGAACTTCACCGATGCAGCACTGTTAAGTGCGACTTTAATTCGGAACGATTAGATTTTGAAAAACATTTTTAGAGGGAGGTGGGTGGGAAAATACTGCTTGAATTTAAATTTAAAGATTATGACTATAATGTAACTAAGTTTCCCACTTACCGAGCTTTTTTATGAGTAACTCAATTCCCTCCCAGCCCCAATCCACAATAGATGATACAACCAGTTATCCGCACTTGATGGAACTGATAGAAGCAGAAGATGCAGCTAATGGAGAAGTTGGCTGCGGTTGGAATTTGTGTAATAAACCTTCAGTTTATATGAAAACCTGCGGTATCAATATCTCTGATGAAAAGCTAAGAAATTTGTTAAGGGAGTATTTAGGTCATTTATTGATGGAGCTAGATTTTGACTCAATAATCAATCAGGTAAGTCATTTCGTAGAGTCATTAGTCGTGCAGGAACACACTCAATTACAGCAGACAAGACCGGCATTAATGCTCTTAGAATCAGTTTTTGAGCAAATTCCTGCGAAAGAACTCAAACAATGTATTGAGTCAGAATTGGGGGAGTTTTGTTCGGAAACTGCGATCGAGCAAATTGTTCAGTATACTGGTCAAGTGATTCACTATTCAATTCTCCAACCTCGACATAAGTGGCCCAAACCTATTTGGGTACTAAGTGCTCTTGAGAAGGTGTATATTGCTCAGGCATCTAGTTTAGATGCAGCAATTGCCCAAGTTAAAGCACAATATTCCCACGAAACGGGAGAGTTGCAAGTAATAAAAGTCGGAGGTGTTCTCGCACCAAACCAAGTGATTTGTTTGGACTTAATGAACAATTAATAAAAAATGCAGAATATGTCCGGTATTCTGAGTAACGCTGGAAGATGTCTTGTGCAGTTAGCAGTTTCATTGCACGATCGCAAAAAGTTTTCAGCGATGCGAGCGCGATCGCGGTTGGAAAAATGAACTTGCTCAAAATGTTGGGTACGATCGCTCTCTCCAGGTCAACTGTAGGTAATCATTGTAGATTCGGATTAGTTGGAAACCCACTTGGGGCATGATTATACATCTCCATAAATTACAGATAAGTCTAAGCAGGATAAGGGTTTTAGATTCATTTTTGGAGATGTCTATTGGTTCATTTCGACCGATCGCGAGATTTACTTTAGCAATTGCTCAACTCGCTTATACACAAGAGCGAGTTTTTTAGTGCAATAATAACAACAATTGCTATTCCCTGTTATTAAAGCGAAAATGGAATAGCCCAAATTACAGGAGGACTCAGGCATGAACGTGTCTTTGACACCGGAGTTAGAGCAGTATGTCCAGGAGAAAGTCTCAAGCGGACTGTATTATTCTGCTAGCGAGGTAATCCGTGAAGGGTTGCGCCTGCTGAAAGAACGGGAACAATTCCAACAAACTCGCTTACAGGAATTGCGGCAGGAAATTCAGGTAGGGCTAGACAGTGGTGAAGCAACTCCGCTGGATATGTCAGCAATCAAGGCCGCATCGCGGCAGCGCCGACAGAGGAAACCTCAGTAATGGCAACGATCGTTTTTCTTAAAAGACATTTTTACCAACTTCGTAGAATTGCCCAGTGCTGAGAGCCGTTAGGTAACTTTCATAGAGCTGCCTCCTCCATGTGGAGGGGGTAATTTTTACGGAACAAAATCGCTCACAGGAATGAAGTTGCAGGAACTAGATACGATTTAAATTGGAATTGTTTACCACATAAAATAACAAAAACCATGCACAATTCATGGACTGAACCTAATTCTGGCTATAGCAAATCGGGTTACGAGTCCGAACCTGATTTGACAGTTGGTTACTCATCATCCACAGAAGTTCGTCAAGGTAATTTTGACAACGCTTACCAAGAAAATGTCTATGACTTGTCCAACCTAGCAGATACTCCTTGGACAGATTCAGCAGTCCGCCCGAATCCACAGTTGGAGCTGGAGCTTGATTAAAGAAATGTAGTCCTGGACGCATCAACCTAAAAAACCCGGTTTGTTGTTCTCATTCTCAACCTAAAATGACGAACTTACCCTCAAAAACCGGGTTTTTGGGTAAGTCCTAAAATGGAGAGGGGAGAGCAGGAAAGGGAGAGAGGTATAGGGAGGTTTAGCTGATTGGTTATTTCTGCAAGGCTGCTCTAGTTTTGGTAATGTTTTAAAGACAGTAAAAATGTTTTTTAAATCGGCAATAGAGCAGCTTTTTTGACCGGATTTTAGTTAACATAAATAGGATTCCAATGAACAGTCCAAAGCAGTTAAAAAAATTAAATCAGGTAGGATATGCTTTAATAGCTGCCAGTAAACTCTGCCTAATTTTTGTTTTCATCTGCATTACTTTCTTCAGCTTTCCATCAATTGCTAGCGCCAGTTCCTTACCTACTAAAATTTGGGAAAAAGAACAATCTAGAGTTTTGCTACCAGATTGGAGCCAGATCACCTTTAGTTCCCTGCCGGCCGTTGCTAGTTCTGGAAGTTCTGGCGGTCGAAGCTGGCAAGCCGGCACTTCTGTTGACAACATCTTGAAACTGGGTGACATTAACGACGTAAAACCTGAAATTCTGTCTTTGCAAGCAATTGAACAATTGGCATTAGGGGGTATCAATTTAGAGAATATTAGCTTATCAGCATTTCCCTTAGCTGGGAAGCAAACAGTTGGTCACTTGGCTGAAATTGTTCCGAATCTGGGCCAATTTCGATTGAGCGATGTTCCTCCAATTGCTTCTTTATCTTCTCAAATAGCTGGAGTGAACTCTAACATCAGCCAATTGCCAATTGGTCAAGCTGTAAAACAAGTACCTCAACTAGCACAGGCAAAACTTAACCAAATTGATCTATCTGAGTTTGCGATCGCCCAAATCCCCAACCTTAACAGCGTAAATTTAGAACAGTTCTCTGGCTGGTCAGAGGAACTCATCAGCAATATTCCCCTGCTCAATCAAGTCCCGCTTTCTAATTTTCCTGTTCCTATTGCGTCCATTGGCAGCACAATCATGCGAATTGACACGATCTACAGTCGGTACGAAAGCAAACGCTCTAACACAATTTCCGGTTCTGATGTAGAAGGATTTGCGGTAGCCTGCGAGAAAGATTGCGCTTATATCGAACTCGACGATATGGAAAACGCCGGTCGCCGCGCCACAGGGCCGCTAGAAGGCAAGCAGTGGATTAGCGGCAAATATCAGGAAGTGCGAGGCGGTTCTGGCTGTTTGAGCGGTTGGGAACCGACGGGCCGGCATCCTTTTGGGGAAGTGTTTAAAGTAGTGGTAATGGAACCGTCAGAAACCAGCGATACTGTTGACACGGCTCTGTACTTCAGGTTTAGTTTGCCCTGCGGCAAATCGCCTTACATTATTGGCCCGGTTCCGTTTCTCAGTTACAGCGTTAATTCGCCTATGTTTGTCGGTCGATTGGAGGGCGGTTCTTCTAACAGTATTTCTCGCTCCAAAGGCGTCGCATCTGAAACAAAACCTTCAAAGCCGCTGAGTTCAAATCAAGCTAAAAAAAACGCTTTACCAACTCAGCCGGTACCTGAATCAAAGCGAGAGTGCGCGCGCCCAGCGACTTACGTAAACGGTGTGGATGTGGCTTCATTAGGGGAGGCGTTAGCAAACTAACTCGGATTTGCGGAATGGTTAGGCTGCGTTGTGTGGCTGTAAATAGCAGATATTTCATCGGAAGCGTAGGGTTATCCAGATCCTTTGTGCAGCTAAAGTTTAGCAAAACAGTATGATGACGAACAATCCAGGCAATATCAAGGTCAAGCTCATCCCGGTATTAGTTGCTTTAGGAGCGACTATAGGTGCTTTAGCAGGCATAGTCGCTATATTACAGTTCTGTGGTATCACGCTTATCAAACCTCAATCGGTAACTTTCATTTGCGGTGTGAGCCGTGACAATGTACCCACTACGTTTGCACGAGAGCTCACAAACGGGGGCATTCCAAAGAGAAAGTCAGTGATTCGCTGGGTTTCTGACTTTGGTGATAAAGTGGGCTATACACAGCAACAACGCTGTGAAGAAGTATCGAACCGTTTTCAAGATTATAGTAATCAGGGACTCCTGGATTACATAACAACTGGTAAAGAGAAGGGTTTCGACACCATCTGTGTAGCTAAAGATAAAGAACATGGTCGCCCTTGTCTTTTACTCTGGACGCTAAAGCCAGGAACAAACCCTAAACTTGTTGTCAACCAGTTATTATCAGACCATTTAGGAACAGGACCACTGCCAGAAAAAGGTTCTAATGACTCTGAAATCTATATTGATGTGAAAAAGTTTCTTAGCAAACTCCCTGCTGAGGAAATCCCTGCTGAGAAAAACTAAAACTCTGGGTACTCAAATGTCAGTCAATCGTCGTTATCTTACCTTAACTACCGTGAGTCTATTGTTCGCCACTGCTTGTATTGGTGGCGCAGTGACAATGGGAATGACAGGAAAAAGGATCTGGGATATTCCTGTTTTTGGACGTAGTGAGAGCGTTCAACCATTGACAAACCAACTTTCTCCAGAAGAAGTACAGCAAATCGCTCGCTCGATTACTGTCAAAGTCCTATCAAACAAGACTAGCGGGTCGGGAATATTGGTTGGCAAAAAAGGAGCGAATGGCCAAAAAGAAGACATTTATAGTGTCTTAACCAATCGGCACGTCTTGGTTCCTGGTGAACCCTATCGCATCCAGACACCAGACGGTAAAATTCATCAAGCTAATGTGGTTAAGGATGTTAACTTTAAAGGTAGCGATTTGGCTTTGCTACAGTTTAATTCGGCTCAAGATTACACTTTAGCTGAGTTGATGAGTGTATCGACACTGGCTGTGAATCAGCAAGTATTTGCCGCTGGATTTGTCTCTGACATTAAGAAGCTGGTTTTTACAAGTGGCGAAGTTTCTCTGTTGCCAGATAAGGCATTTCAGGATGGCTATCAAATTGGTTATACCAATAATGTTCAAAAAGGAATGAGCGGGGGGCCGATTCTAAATCAGCGAGGTGAAGTAATAGGCATTAATGGTATTATTGCCAATCCTATTTGGGGCGATCCTTATGTGTTTGAAGATGGTTCAAAACCTAATAGCAGTGAACGTGAGAAGATGAGCCGTTATAGCTGGGGAATAGCAATTAAGAGTGCTGTTGAGCTATCGCCTGAGTTGGTCGAAACCAATCAAGTGAAAGAATTAGACAGGATTGCGGAAGAGATTACGGTTCGTATTGATTTTCCTAATGGCAATGGTTCTGGGGCAATTATTGCCAAACAAAATGGACTTTTTACTAATAATTATTACATTTTGACTGCTTATCATGTCGTGGATGAAGCAGTAAAATATCAGGTTGTTACGCGGGATGGCAGGCGACATTCAGTAGATTATAGCACTGTGAAACGTTTACCTGGAGTGGACTTGGCAGTGTTACAGTTTACTAGCAATCAAAATTACAGAGTGGCAAGTTTGGCTAGTAACTCCGTCTTTAAAGAAAATAATACTTTCGTCTGTGTGTCTGGATGGCCAGTTTCAAACAATAATGCAGATAAACCTAGTCGCTTATTTTCAGTTGGTGAAATTATTGGACCCAACTCGATAGAGCTGGTCAGAAAGAATTCCAGCTCTTTGACTGACGGGTATGAAATGGTTTATTACAACATAACAGCAGGTGGAGTTAGTGGTGGGCCAATCTTGGACATTGACGGACAAGTAGTTGGAATTCACGGAAGAGCTGATGGGGAAGAGACAATAGATCAGGCTGGTGAACGCCGTCCCATTCAGTTAGGTTATAGTTTTGGTGTTCCAATTAATAAATTTTTAGGAATGACCTCACAAATAGGAGTAAAAGTTGGTGAATTAAAAATTGATTATCCTGTATTGCCAAACCGGCTGTCCGACGAAAAGAGTGTTCTATCTCAAGAAAAGAGTACGCGAAATATACTAAACTTAGTTATAGCTGTTTTTAAAATAAAACACTTAGATACTTTTAACGATCCAATTGAATTGACAAATTATGCAAATAGGCTGTGGAGAATAGGGCAATATGAGGATGCCTTAGCAGTTTTAAATAGAGCTATCTCAATACAGCCCAAACTATATCAAGCATGGTATTTACGAGGATTAGTGCTTCACGCACAACAGAGTTCCCTGTTTAACAAACAAAAATCAAAGCCAACAAATCAAGAAATATTGGCATCTTTTTCTAGGGCAACTTCTATTGAACCTAAGTTTTCCCCAGCTTGGCGATGGCAAGGTATATTTTTACAAGAATTAGAACGATATGAAGAAGCAATAGAATCTATCAATGAAGGGATTAGTTTAGACTCTAAAGATAGTAGACTTCATCAGCTAAAAGGTGATTTATTGACAAAAATCAAGCAGTATGAAAAAGCAATTGCTGCCTACACTCGCTCCATAGAACTTCAGCCTAATTCGTATGCTTATTTCATCCGAGGATTGCTAT
This sequence comes from Microcoleus sp. PH2017_05_CCC_O_A, assembly GCF_020738785.1. Taxonomy (NCBI): domain Bacteria; kingdom Bacillati; phylum Cyanobacteriota; class Cyanophyceae; order Oscillatoriales; family Microcoleaceae; genus Microcoleus; species Microcoleus sp. PH2017_05_CCC_O_A. Next base: position 43,044 of record NZ_JAEQCB010000001.1, read on the forward strand.
ATGATTACAAGAAAGAGAAAGATCAGAAAAGAGCGCTATCTGACTATACAGAAGCAATTAAACTTGACCCTGATTTGGTTGAAGCTTATAATCGGCGAGGGGTTATTCGTTCTGAGTTAGGAGATACACAAGGAGCATTAGAAGATTATGAAAAAGCTATTAAACTTAAACCTGACTATGCAGAGGTTTATGTATGGCGAGGTGCAGTCCATTTTAAACTAAAAAATAAGAAAGAAGCATTAGCTGATTATGAAAAAGCTATTAAACTTAAGCCTAACTATGCAGAGGCGTACTTAGCACTAGGTAGTTACTACTTCGACTCAGAAAACCTAGAAGCGGCAATTACTAGCTTGACGAAGGCTATTAGCCTGAATCGCAACTTGTTTGCAGCTTACTCACTTTTAACTGAAGCCTATTTGCACCGTGGGATAACCAGATTTAGCTTGAATGATTATTCAGGAGCAATTAATGATTTGACTCAGGCAATTGAGCGCCCTAGTTCTGATAATATCTGTACTGCCTGCGCTTACAAAATAAGGGGGATTGCTCAATCTCAACTGGGAAATCGTCAAGGGGCCGTTGCAGACTTAGAAAAAGCTGCACAACTTTTCCGTGAACAAGGGGATATGGCTAAATACCAATCGGCATTGGATCTGCTTAGGAAAGTTCAGGAATAATTCGATTGCAGAAATTGGACAAGTTATTGCTCGAAATGCTAGTCCGGGGGAGAGCAAAGGCAATGAGTTTTTCGAGAAAGCAGGCGAGTTGATGGCGAAGGGTTTAGTGCAGTTGGCAAAAAGCAGTCCTTACCCGGATTTAGCTTTTGTGTACGCAATTATTCAACTCCCAGATTTGGTCAAGCGCATCGACCACGCCGTTCATCGGCCCGACGGTCATCCCCTCAAAATGGACAGGTGGATTGCCTCTAGTTTTTCGCAGTTATTAAGTTCAAAAGATGCTGAAAAAACAGTGGCGGGCATTAAGGCAACCGCAGAGGCAACCTACTCCAGTTTCATTCAAAAAGATTTGCTGCGGGCATTTATTGGTCGCAGCACCATTCCGATTGCTTTAGAAGGCAAAAAGTGCATTATTTTCAAATTAAATAACAAGTGACGCACTGTAGTGGGGCCGCTGTTAGCTGCTGCTATTCATTTATGTGTGGTGTCTAATTTGAGTCGGGTACGTTCTGACCCATTTTTGTACTGCTTAGACGAGTTTCCGTCTCTCAAGTTTGACAGAATGGATCAGTGGGCTAACGAATATCGTTCTGCTGGCGGCGTGCCGATTGTTGGCATTCAATCGCTCAATCAACTCTATAATCTCTATGGGGATAAAAAAGGGGCGGCGATCGCCAGTGCTCTGTCAACTCATGTCCTTTTCAACCCCGGCGATTTTGAGACAGCCGAGAAATATTCTAAGCGGTACGGGGAAGTGGAAGTGCTGGTAAAAAATCGATCGACCGGCAGCTCGACGGGGCAGCAAACGAGCCGTTCTGTCAACTGGAGCGAACAGTTGCAAAAGAAACCGCTGATTAGTCCTGACGAAATTCTGAGGTTTCCTCAAGGCAAGTGCGTCATCACTTCACCGGCCTACGCAACGGGGACGGAAGCTTTATTTCCCTACCCTCTCAAGATTCCGGTGCGGCCCGGCGACATCAAGCGAGCCAAAGAGTCTGAAGAACTGTGGGACAGCAGCATCAGACCGCAACTTGAAAGGCGGGCGAAAGCTTTGTCAGTAGAGCAGCAGACAGGTAAACTGCTCAATATAGATGAAGAGCTGGATCAGCGGATTCAATTCGCTTACCAATTGCTGCCACATCCGAATGATCCAGAAGAACCCGTGACTGTGGCTGATGTTAAGTCGCCTGTTAATGCTGCTGGTGCGAACAGCGCGGCTGAAAAAATAGCGGTTGACAATATTCGGAAAAAACTTAAAAATCTGTCATTTGGCGATCGATAATGGAGCAAACTGAACAATTTTTGGCTGACATTTTGATTGTTGACGATATTCCAGCCAACATTCAACTGCTGTCTCAAGTGCTCATTGAACATGGGTACAAAGTCAGGAAGCTGATTAGTGGAGAGCGAGCTTTAAAAGCAGTAGAGTTGCAAGTGCCAGACTTGATTTTGCTCGACATAAAAATGCCCGGTATGGATGGCTATGAAGTTTGCCGTCAACTTAAAGCATCTGAAGCTACTTGTGCTATTCCTGTAATTTTCATCAGCGCTTTAGATGACGTATTTGACAAAGTAAAAGGGTTTGAGGCGGGCGGTGCTGACTACATTATAAAACCTTTTGAGCCTGTTGAAGTCTTAGCGCGGGTATCTGCTCAACTTAAAATGCAGCGTTTACAGCAGCAACTTCGCTGCGCTAACGTGCAATTGGCTGCACAAAATGTTCAGCTAAGCCAGGAAATTCAAGAAAGACAGCAAGCAGAAGCTAATTTAAAAATGCTGTTGCACGCTGTTTCTCACGATTTGCGATCGCCTCTATCGGGAATGTCGCTGCTGCTGCGAAGTCGCCTGAATGATGCTGCCAGCAACATTGCTATTGATAGGCGGACTGTGGAGGTTATGGTGCAAAGTTGTTCGCGCCAACTCCAGTTGATTGAGTCATTAACAGCAACACAACAGTTTGATATAAAAAGTGATTCTTTAGCAATCAAGCCGCTGTCACTGGCTACTTTAGTCCAAAATATTCTTATTGAAAGATTACCAATTCTCAACCAGCATCGAGTCAAGGTTAAGCAGCTTTTTGCAGCAGATTTGCCTTTAGTCAATGCTGATGCCCAGCAGCTATGGCGGGTGTTTGGCAATCTGATCGACAATGCTGTTAAATACAATCAGTCTGGGTTTATTTTGACTGTAGAAGCTAACAAGGAAGGTAAGATGGTTCGCTGTACGGTTGCAGACAATGGGGCCGGAATTTCTCCTCAGCAATGTGCAAGATTATTCGAGCCTTATACGAGGGGAGTTGGAGTTAGTTTAAGGCAAGGATTGGGATTGGGACTTTACATTTGCAGGCAAATTGTTGAGGCTCACGGCGGAGAGATTGGCGTTGATAGCGAATTGGGAAAAGGAGCGATGTTTTGGTTGACATTGCCAAAGTGTGAAGAGTGACAAGATATCATAAACTATAATTGTTTTGCGACTAAAATTTATAAAATACGAACGCCTATTTGAGAACAATAAAAAAAAAATTACTGACCCGATTTATATCAAATCCGTTGACCTCGAAATTATTCCTCTCTCTCTTCCTCTGCATCCTTAGCGCCTTCGCGGTTAAATCATTCCGAGCCAACCGGATTTGGTATTATTATTCACTATCGTGCAAGCCAAAGAATATCTCTAATAACTGCTGTCTCCACTAGGAACAGTTAATGTCGATCGCGATGTCATATCACTTCCGGCAGCATCGGAATGATATGACATCGCGATTGCGATTGCTTCGCTAAGAGCTCGCAATGACATATTTCTATCAAATCTGAAATGATATCATTCCGGTATAAACGGAATTGATATCACTTCTTAAATACGCGAAATTAACGTTTACTTCAGTCCGACTGTCACTCCAGAATATGCAGAAACCTTGGGAGTTTTCGGAAAAATGGCAACCGCAACAGTAATCTTTGAACCGTTTAGTAACTCGGTTACAGGTGTAGGAAAATGTCACTTTCTCTATTCTAACGGTTAAACCAGCCCCAAGCGCAGTGCTTTAATGGCTGCCTGGGTGCGATCGCTCGCTTCAAATTTAGCTAGAATCATCTCTAGATGACCTTTGGCGGTGTGGACGCTCATTCCTAGTTGAGCAGCGATTTGTTTATTGCTTCTACCCTCAACTAGCTGCTGCAAAACCTGCATTTCTCTTTCTGTCAGCTTGATGTCGTCATTCGCACAGTTATCGGGCAGCGTTTTGAGATTTTGCAGCACGCAGTCGGCAATCTTAGAGTCCAGGTAGCTGCCACCTTCTTGCACAGTCGCAATCGCTAGTAGAAGTTGTTCTGCGTTAGTGCCTTTAACGCAGTAACCGTGAGCGCCGCTTGACAAAGCAGCCATAACTTGAGTTGGATTGCTGTGGTGGGTGAGCATCAGGATGCGAGTATGCGGCAGTGCGGCTCTGATTTGCTGCGCGGCTGCAATACCGTCGATTCCGGGCAAGTCAATGTCCATCAGCACAATGTCTGGTTGGTGTTGCAGTGCGACACTGACGGCTTCGTTACCGTTAACAGCTTGGGCGACAACTGTTAAATGGGGTTGCTGATTGAGGATATGCTTTAGACCGAGCTGCATCATCGGGTCATCTTCAACTATCAGGATGGTTTTTAGTTGGCTTGTTTTTGGTTGTGTCGCGGTAATTGCAGTCACGGCTAACATTCCTACTACATTTTATCCATACTATATTGTTTTTCCTCATATTAAAGAGTGTCATCCTCCTATCGAGAGAATAAAAGTATTAACTTCTGGGCAATTTCGTCTGGAATAGAGTGGAGGTCTCTCGATAGGAGGATGGCAATAAAGTCCGTTTTCCTGAGTTTTAGGTGATAATAAAATTTTTCGTGATGCGGGCCGGAAAGCCCGCGTGAGTGCCTCACACTACCGTTTTCACCACAAATTCAGGAGACCCATACAGTCTGAACGAATTAGATCGACACTTCGTTGATTTCATCCAAATTAATTTCATCCAAATTGATAGCTGTTACTACTTCCTTCGGTTGAGATGTTAGATAACCTTTGAGTTTGACAACTGTTTGTTCTGTCTCTCGTTCAATGGTAGTCAAAAGCCAATTTTGAGTTTTTCGGTGTTGTTTGCTATCCCAAGCAAACTGAACTTTTTTTGCTGGTTGAGTCGGGTGCAGTGCCAAAACAATCAGTTGCAGCTTGTGAGGCTCGATCTCGAAAAATTCGGTAGCTACCCATAACTTAACTCGGTCTTGCCAAGTCAGTACAGGATGGCGAATCGCCCACTCAAATAGTCTGGGTGTTCCTTTGACTAAACCCACATTTGTACGGACTTGTATCACTTTAAATGGAGGATAAGGGGAAGAGTTTTCTTCTGTCACTCCCCTTTTTATTCGGTCTAGTTTTGTTTGAATTGGAATGTCAACAAACAGTTTTCGCTGCGGTAAAAACAGTGATGGCGATAGTTCTTTAAGTTGGAAAACCCACTGCTGGAAGTGGGGGTGACTGTTGAGAATTGGCTCGACAGGTAATCCCATTAAATTTTGCTTGACAAGCAGTTGCAAGCGTTCTTGCAGATAGGAAGGAACAAGAGGCGGCTCTTGTAGTGGGCTAGTATGAATAGTTTGATTGAGGTCTGATAGAGTAAGGAGGTACATTGCTCAGAGCATAAAAGACTGAGCAATAGCGGCGATCGCCAGAAGTCAGGGAGAGTCTTTGCTGACAACTTAAGACCGATCGCTGGAGTCAGGAGTCAGGATTCGGATACTTAACGATTTTTTGATCGCTCCGATTTGAGTTTTCTAGTCAAAATCCGAGTCAATTCAGATCGTAATTGCTGATTGACAAATGCTTCCTTAACTTAAGTTGTCACCAATTGGGGGGAGTGGGGAATGAGACGGTGATTTTTCCGGTTTCTCAACAGAAAACCGTAAGGGTGCAGGCTGCTCGTTACTTAACTATACAAGTTTGGCTAAAAATGCTACTGATGAAGAAATGATATCGGCAATATCATCTGGATCGAGGGAATAAATCTTTGCTAAAACTTCTTTTTTAATTTTTTCAGAGCCTATCCTCTTGCTGCCACTCACTTGACCGATCGCCACCTCATCCAAACCGCGTTGATAAACTGATAGGGATATTTCTCCATCCAAATAAAGTTGCAGAGTCTTGGTACTGCCACCGCTTAACTTTGCCAGTTGCCGAAAGTTCTTAGAATCGGATTCGGGTATCGTTTTCCCCTTTAACCACCGATATACAGTTGAAAAATCTACTCCGATAGCGGACGCTAAAGCGCTTTGAGTCCAGCCTTCTTTCAGCAGCAGCTCGATCAACTGAGTCAGCCGCTTTTGGCGATCGAGTATAAGAGAAGATACAGAGCTAACAGTCACAATTGCTTACCGAAAATTTAGGTTTAAAGTCCTGGGGCACACGGGAACTAACGCCCTTGCGAGACATCGACAAGAGTTTGGCTGAGGAGACTCCTCCGAGTGTAAGCCGAGTCGTGGAAAGACGAAGCCTAAAGAGCGGTCTTTGGAATCCCCGTGCGCGAACGCACCCGGAGGATGTCAACTGACGCTTTTACCGTACACTATTTTACTTTTTGCTGCGTTGAAACCGATAGTTTTTCGCTATTTTACCCCCTTTCTACAAACTTTGAGCAATCAAGGCCTTAATCGATTACACAACTATTCTTGCATTATGCAATACTTAATATTGCACCGCGCAAGAAGGACGGAACATCAATGTCATCCTCCAACACAGTTCGCGGTTCTGATGCACATAACTTCTCTGTTGTTCGCAGCGCTGAACTCACTGCGAGAGTTGCACAGGACTGCCAGCTAAACAAAGCCGACGCTAAAGATTTGTCTGCCCAGAGCACGCTCACTGATGCTGAAGCATTAGAATTAAGCAGCTTGGAAGCTACAGTCGAACGGAGCTTGAAAGCTTTTTGGGAAATAGGGCAAGCTTTGCGCCATATCCGGGATCGACGTCTCTACCGACAAGACTTCTCGACTTTTGAAGACTATTGCACTAATCGGTGGGAAATGTCTCGTCGCTCAGCTTACCAATTTATCGAGGCGGCAACCGTGTACGAAAATGTGCGCCATGGCGCACAAATCCTTCCCGCCAATGAGCGCCAAGTTCGCCCTCTAACAGCACTACCCTCCCAAGAGCAGCCTAGGGCTTGGGCCCAAGCCGTTTCTACTGCTCCGAACGGCAAACTTACGGCTTTTCACGTTGCCCAAGTTGTTGAAGAACACCAGAAAAAAATTTCGAGGAATAAGTCTAACAACGAGAACAGTTCCAAAAACCAACGAACTCAAACAGCCAATCATCCGTCAAACCGTGAAATTTCAGCATCCACTCAAAAGAATGCTGGGGAATTGGGAGCAACATCCAGTCAGACAGAAACTCCATGCCGAAGCTGCTGGAATTGCTATCATTGCAGTTTTGAGCCTGTTCAAGACGACCCTCACAGTTTTTATTGTCAAAAGCTAGGCAAACTAAGCTTTATTGAGAAAGATGGTAACGAACGAGGAGCTAAATGTAAATTGTGGCTCGATCGATGGATCGAGCCAGAGTTAGTCAAAAAGGCAAAACGAGCCCAACGAGATACTTTTACTTTAACTATACAGCTCCCGATACACCTGCAAGCCCAGATGCAAGATGTGGCTAAAACTCAAGGGCTGGCTGTAGTAGATTGGGCAGCACAAATCCTTCAAGCAGCAGTTGGTAAGTAGTATTGGACTAGAAATCGTCCAAATTAAATAGCGTAAATTGGTGAGGCGATATCGTCGTCTTTCTGGGTCGGCGTTTGCCCTTAACAACTTCTTGCACTACTGAATTTGAGTGAATTGATGTCTGATCATTCAAGTCAATAACTTCTGAGCTTTCTCCTGAACTTATTTCATGTTCGACTGGACAATCAGTATGATTTTTAGCCGGAGACTCGACAGGCTCAAACCACTCATTGTACCAATAAGTGGCGTTCATTGATTGAGGTCGATCGCTACTTAAAGTATTGCCGAGGAGCAAATCAGTTTGACCCAGATAATGGGATACAAGCCCCGTCTTAGGACGGCTTTTTATTTATTAAACTGCGCCCAAACTCCTCTATCAACTCACTAATGCTAATACCTCTAATGCGGGCTTCTACTTTCATGGTCTCCAAGCCGTAGGGGTTAATACTACTGTGTTTTTTTTTCACCTCATCATGCAAAATAGGTATATTTTTTAATCGTTTTTTGCTTGCCCTATTTAGATATGCCGTATATACTAGATATATGCTATCAAACTCTCAGGAGGTGATTCAAGAGTGTTAGTGCTGGAGTACAAAGCAGTGGTTAAACCCAGTCAATCCAAGTTCATAGACGAAGCTATTCGTACAAGTCAGTTTGTGCGTAACAAGGTATTGCGTTATTGGATGGATAATCGCGGTGTTGGCAAAAAAGAACTGTACCAGTACAACACTCAACTACGAGCAGAATTCGACTTTGTTAAGGACTTAAACAGCCATGCCTGTCAAGCATCGGTTGAGAATGTAGAACGCGCAATTAACAGGTTTTTAGATAACTGCAAAAAGAAAAAACCTGGAAAGAAAGGTTATCCAAGGTTCAAAAAGAATTGTCGTTCTGTTGAGTACAAGCAATCGGGATGGAAGTTGAACCCATCAAAACGTCGTATTAACTTCATCGATAAAAAAGGTATTGGTGAGGTTAAATTGCTGGGGAAATGGGATATTCACACCTACCCAGTTGAGTTAATCAAACGGGTTCGTATTGTGCGTCGTGCTGATGGGTACTACGTGCAATTTTGCGTCAAGGTTGATAACCAGCAATCTTGCCCCGTAACTACATCTAAAGTCGGGATTGATGTTGGCTTGGAATATTTCTATTCCGACAGCAACGGCAATCATGAAGAGAACCCGCGATATCTCCGCTCATCTGAGAAAGATATCAAACGGGTGCAACGCAAAATATACAAAAAGAAAAAGGGGTCATCTGGCAGAAAAAAAGCACGTGGTATTTATGCTCGGAAACATTTGAAAGTAACAAGACAAAGGAATGAACATGCGAAGAGACTCGCACGTAACTTATGCCTAGCTAACGCTCTTGTCGTCTTGGAAGATTTAAATATTTCCGGCTTGGTAAGAAACCACAAACTAGCCAAGAGTATTTCTGATGCGTCTTGGTACAACTTCCGCCAATGGCTCGAATACTTTGGGGCGAAATTTGGGAGGGAAATAATTGCAGTCCCTCCACATTTCACAAGTCAGGAATGCTCGAACTGTGGTGTTAGAGTGCAAAAATCTTTGAGTACCCGTACCCACTCCTGTCCACACTGCGGACACATCGAGCAAAGAGATGTGAATGCAGCCAAAGTAATTTTAAGTCGTGCAAACGCTACCGGAGGGCATCCGGGAAGTAACGCTAGTGGAGTTGTAGCCTCTACCTCTGTTGGTCGTAAGACCTGCAAAGGCAAGCAACGACTGTGAAACTAGAATCCCCGCACCTTCAGGTCGGGGAGTGTCAACCAACCACCAAATCGGAACAGCCAGCCAAGGTGAAAACAGATAAAACTGAAACAAAGCGCATTTTAACAGAGTAGGGTCTATATCTTGACCGATACCGCTCAGACAGTAATTCGACTGTGTTAACATTAAAGCACCCGTACCGCACGCAGGTTCATTGAAGCTGGAAATTCGCTCTGTCTTATCACCACTGACCAACTTAGATATCAACTGGCACAAAGCTAAGGGTGTCGGATAAAATCCTGAACTTTTTTGAGCAGTCTTTCCACAAATTTGGGGTAGCAGTCTGCCCATATAATCTTCAGGATACAGCATGAGAATTGACAGGTCAAACATCTGATAAAGACGTATTGATGCACCTTCACAGCCGGCGGGTTCTTTGGGTAAAATCTTGTAAGCTGGATGTCCGAATGCGAACAAAACCCAGTCCAAGAAAAACTCCAAATAGTCCCAAGCTGACCAAGTTTTCCATTCTCCATGTTGAGGAATGCAATTGAGAGTGTTATCTAGCATGGCTTCTGCGGCAGGAGAATGCTGCCATTCAATTTGGGGAATCGGTTCTGCTGGCAAAGTTTCCTCAATTACAAACTTGGGTAGTTTTTCTGGTTTTCTATTCTCCAGAATCGCTAACATTGGCTCCATTTTCCACCGCATCCAAGCATGAGCGGGAATAGCTTGACACAAAGCCCAATAATCCCATCTTCCCCATAAATATCGGTCTATTTGTGCGAGTATTTTCAGCAGCCAACCATGCTTTAAATCTCGTTCAAGGTTGGGAATTAGAGCTTGCTTTTTCTTGGGTTTGTATGGTTGCTTTCTGAAATGTAGCAGCATTGACTCTCTAGTTTGTGAGTCAATAATTGGTAACACAAGTGTGTTTTTCATGGGCGTAATTATGAAAAATGCGCCCCTAAAAACCGCAGTCGCGGTTCATACATTTTAAGAAGGGGAGGGGGAAGGCGGAGGGGAAGAAGGATAAATTTTTGCTTTTATTTGTTCATCAATAAAAGCTAACAATAACCCAATAAGATTCGGTTCAGTTAAGACTCAACAAGGTTCAGTTAAAAAGCCCAAAAATTCGGATCATCAATCATGCTGTCAATCTTAACTAAACCTTATTGAAAAAAAACCCGATAATTTTCCGTTTAGCAGAGTTCACGGCGAAGCCTTTCCCCTCCCCTTTCTCCTCCCTAAATAATTAGCTTTTTCGACCCTTCCCCTTCTTAAAATGCTTCACACAGCAACATCCCCACCTGCTTAAGTAAAGCTTTATTCCCATCAGGGCATCCCGACTGAATCAAACATTTAGGACAGCCAGAACTGCAAGAACAACTGCGGGCTAACTCAGCAGCCGCATGAGCTAATTGAGGGAGAGAACGAAAAATAGCTTCCGAGGTTCCCGAACCTCCTTCTGCTAAATCGTAAAAGAGTCCTGCATAGTCATTTGCACCTCTCTTCTCTACCAGAAAATTCACATCATTAGGTGAAGCCAAAATAGTCAGAGGTAAAGCTGCTAAAATTTGATGGCCGAAACTGTGAATAGCCAACAAATTCGCGGGGTACTCCCACAACTGCTGATATCCGGGCTCCATCTCCTGTTGAGATTGAAGCAATTCCTGGCGAGTAGCTGTTACTACCTGTTGCAGATAACATTCAACCGGGGAATTAAAACTAATTTGCAGTACAGGAGTCGCAAATTTTATTTCGTAAGGTTGCTCAAAGTTTACCTCATTAAGAACCGATGTTAGCTCAGCAGAGCGAGTTCTCTTGCCACAAACAGGACAGGCAGTACATTTTGGTAAATGCTCTTTGTAATTGACACACTTTCTATTGAGACAAGTTAACTCGTAATTGCGAGTTAATAATTGATAACCAGTGACGAGTTGGCTAATTTCTCCCCAAACCAGTTCCAGAATAGCTTGAGCTGGAATTGCATTACTATCCGTTGAATTGGTTTGAACATTTCCTTCAACTTCTGGAATGACCAACGGGATTTGTTGAGGCAAACTCAAATTCTGCTTGAGGCTGGTATCAGTGTGGCTAATCGCTACAGTAAACAGTCGAGTTTCAGGGATGTTTTGTAAAATAGCTTTGCCATTCAAGAGTGAGCGCGAAGTATAAGTCACCAAACAGCCGTCTGAGTTTTGCGTGCGGTAAATAGCACCAGGAAATACCTCTCGATAAGCAATCTCCGCACTGAGGAGTTCAATCTCTTCTTGAGTCTCCGCATCCACCAGTTGTATCGTACTAGCACCCGTTCCCCCTCGAAAGTTTACATCTTTATGGGGAAAGCCCTTAGCCCATAATTTCTCCCGGCTTCTGTGAAGAACACCTTGCTCAATTAAAGCCGTTGCAATTTGAGGAGCGCTCTTGCCAAAGTAGTGCTTGAGCTTATTGGCAGGAATGCCTGTTTCGACAGCCGCGCACATCAAATGTTTGGCAATATCTATGGGATAATTGGCATTAAAGCTCACCAATTCAGATTCGGCCGACAGCAACAATTCAGGGCGATCGGCAAAATAGTTATCCAAAGGTGATTGTGCAATGGGAATGAAGATAATTAAACCGGATTTGGTCCGACCGGCCCTGCCAGCCCTCTGCCTGAAAGCTTGCAAGCTTCCCGGCCATCCCCTAATAATAGCAAAATCAAGTTGAGGCAAATCAATTCCCGCTTCGAGAGCGCTAGTGCTGAGGATACACTTAACTGTTCCTGACTTCAAAGAGTTAATAATTCCCATGCGGCGCTCGCTTGTTAAACTGCCGTAGAAAATTGCTACTTGCGACTCAATTCCACAGTTAGTTTGAGCTATAGCTTCTTGCTTAAAAGTTGCCCACAAGTTCTTAATTGCTTGTCTGCCGTTACCGAAGCAAATTCCGCTTTTCCCTTGCTGCAACAAAAACATAATGATGCGAGCAACATCGGAATTAGCATCATGAGTCGGTTTAGTAACAATTAATTGCCGTTCTGGAACAGCAGCTCCGCTAGAGTTAATCCAAACTAACCGCTCGGGTTTATTGATATTTCGCTTTCGACTTCTACCAGATAGTAACTTCGCTAATTGAACTGGATTGCCAACGGTAGCACTCAACATCAGGAATTGCAGTTTTTGAGAACAACCTCCGCGCTCGTCTACTGCCAATTTTAATCGGCGAATTAAGCTAGCCATGTTAGCTCCATAAACTCCGTTAAAAGTGTGAGCTTCATCTAGGACAATATAGCGGAGGCGACTTAAAAAATGCTGCCAAGGCTGACTCCAGTGAACCCCTTTCAGCGCATAGTGAATTAACTCTGGTGTTGCGCTGATTATGCTAGGATTTGCAGCTAATAATTGTTCTCTGGTTTGTGGAGGAGTATCCCCAGTTAGAAGGGCAAGGCGCGGGCGCGCAGGCTCAGGAATCAGTTGGAGCAAATCGGCAAGTTTTTGACTTTGGTCGGCTGTTAAAGCTTTCAAGCCATAAATAGAGAGTGCAGTAAATTGATGTTGGAGAATGCCCTCTAAAATAGGCAAGTACGCACTTAAAGATTTGCCAGAAGCTGTTGCTGTGCTGAGGATGACATCTTTGCCCTGGCGCACAGCTTTGAGTGTTTTAATTTGGTGCGAATAAAGCTGTTGAATGCCTTGGCGGTGCAAAGCATAAATTATTGAAGGCGGCAAGTCTTGAGGAATTTTGTAGAGCTTAGGAGTTGTAGCAGTAGCGATTGTCTGATAAATAACCTCTTCGCCTAAAAATTCACACAAATCGGCTGTTGCAGTTGGCTGCAAGTGGCTTGCTTCTGGGAAGTTATTTTGGTGAAAATCATGTCTGGCTATTAGTTGGGAAAGAAGGTTGATATAATTGGGAGGCATTGGTCACTCTATGAATGAATTTTTTCTCTCTTACTACCGATAGGTAGAAAAAAGAACGAGAAAGGAAATTCCCAAAAAACCAACTGGGAGTCGGACTGCTTTTGGTAGGAGTTACAACCTTTTAGACTTAAGACTATCTTGACAGACTTTACAATTATGCTAGAATAAATTTAATTGATTAAACCAAATGCAATTTATTCCTATTTGAGACTGGTCTTAATTACAAAAAAATTAATAAAGGAGCATTGATTGAGTATGATAGAAAGGGAGAACATCATGCAATTAAGTCAGGCTATTGTCAATGAATCTCAGCCAGAAAAAATTATTTTATTTGGCTCCTATGCTTATGGAAACCCTCAAAATGACTCGGATGTAGATCTGCTAGTGATTTTGCCATACAAAGGGAGCAATTTTCGCAAAACTTGGGAAATTTTAAATAAAGTTCAACCAAAGTTTGCCATAGATTTGTTAGTGCGAACTCCTGTAGAGATTGAGCAACGCCTAGCCTGGAATGATTTTTTTTTGCGAGAAATTATAGAAAAAGGAAAGGTGATTTATGAATCCGCTAACAGTTGAATGGGTTGATAAAGCTGAAGGAGATTTTACTACGGCTTTGCGGGAATTACGAGCGAGGAAATCTCCCAACTATGATGCGGCGTGTTTTCACGCTCAACAATGTGTTGAGAAATATCTAAAAGGGCGTTTACAAGAAGCGGGAATTAGTTTTAGTAAAACTCATAATTTGACATTTTTATTGGATTTACTTTTACCTGTTGAACCTAATTATAATATTTTTCGCCAGAAACTTTTAGCGTTAACTGCTTTTGCGGTTGCTTATCGTTATCCAGGGGCTTCTGCTGATAAGGAGCACGTCAAGCATTAAAATTTTGCAAAGAAGTCCGGCAATAAGTGAGGTTAAGTTTGGGATTAAATCCATAAAAATATAGCAGAAGGAAAGGAAGAATGTTAGAGTGGCGAACGTTACCCCAAAACAAAAAAAATAGGACTAATACAGCAGATTCCACGTTGATGAAGTACATCCCGGATCGATAAATCCACGTAGGGACACGGCATTGCCCATTGGTGTCAACTTAAGGTAAAACCCATAGTCCGGCAAGGGTTGAAACCCCTGCCTCAAAGCCAAAGTCCTCTCAAGAGGACTGAAGAACTCATTAGTCCTCTTGAGAGGACTTTTGCTATTAGACAGGAATTCATTCCCTGGCGGACTGGCGGGATGACTAACGAACTTGGCGGGCTGATAGCTTAAGTTGACACCAATGGGCATTGCCGTGTCCCTACTGCACTCCAGAAATCTGGGATACGCTGTAAAAGGCTGCCAATTTAATTCGGCAGCCTTTTCTGTTATTTAGTGAGTTGAGTGATTCTGAGCAAAGCAGGCAACATCGAGTCAGACTTTTCTCCGGTTTTGAGGGCAATTTCTAAATCAAACAAAATGGAGAGCGATCGACTTAAACAGTTAGCAGATACTTCCTTAACCTCCTGCTTAAGGAAATACAGCCGTTTGGGGTTACTAATTCCGCACATACTAGCAATTTCACTATCATAAAGTTGGCCGCCGGAATCCAGAGTAGCTTTTACCCACAGCCAAGTTTTAAACTGAGTTTGAAGAGTAGCAATAATTGCTAAAGGAAACTCTGCCCGAGATAGCAATTCATCAAGCACCTTAATTGCCCCGACTGCTTGACCTTTTAAAAGAGCTTCTGCCAGTTGAAAACAGTTGGCTGTGGTAGCTGGAACGAGGATTTTAGCAGATTCTTTGGTAATGCGAGCGCCTGCTGCATAAATGGCTAATTTCTCCAGTTCACTGACTCTTCTAGCAGAATCGTTGCCAATCGCTACCGCTAGATAACTGACAGCATCTCTGGCAATTGAGAGATTCATCTGTTTAGCAGTAGCAGCGATCGCACTTTCAATTAAATCAGTACGCCAAGGGGGAATGAGAGTAAACTCCTTAAATTTACCAAACAGCAATAAATGCTTGACTACCTTGAGCCGTTTGTCGATAACAGCAGCAGTGAAGACTAAGTGCGTTGTAACAGGTAATTGGGGCAAAATTTGCAGCAATTCTAGCCCCATTTCTCCAAATTGCTTGAAATCGCAATTTTCAACGACAATAAGTTTGTTTCCTCCGCCGAAAGGAACTGAAGCAGCAGCAGAGAGGGCTGCATCCAGGGAAGAAGCATGGAAGCGGTGGATGTTAAAATCTCGCCAGAGAGGATGAGTTTGAGTCTTAAACTTTTCAACTTCTCGTTCAATTGCGTAGGTGTCATTCCCAATTAGGATGCTAATCATGCTGCTAACTCCTCCTGTTGTTTGACAGTAACAGTAACAGAGCGGCCTAAAGCTTTAGTAACGATCCGCTGCACGGATTCAAGGTGACTCTGAAACTTGTTCGCGTATTTTCTTTCTACTGCTAACACACATGAATCAGCCGAAAGTTCGGCAATTTGAGCGTGGTTTAAGAGGCTACGATTGCCTGGTTTCGCTGCTGCTACTACTTGCGCCCAAGTTGTCTCAAAGTCAGGAGAATCGGCCTCTATTTTTTGAGGACTTTTATCAAATTTGTCAGGCTGATTAGATTGGGAAGTTGCCGGCAACCGCGTTTCGGGGGCAGCGGGTTTGCAAGACAGCATCAAGTTCAGCAGACAGACTTCTAACCAGGTAGCAGCATTGGTGCTAGTTCTCAATTGAAATTCTGATTTTTGCAATTGTGTACAAGCCGCATCAATTGTTTCAAAATCCAGATGAAGAGCGAGCGATCGCAGTTGTGAGTAGCCTACTGGCCCTGCAATTAAATTCTGGCAGTGGCGCGTTGATTTGACAATGAGCAAATCTCTCATTGCTGCTAGCAAGCTGCTGAGAATCAGTTTGGGAGTTTTGCCGCTGTCAATCAGCGTTCTCGAAGATTGCAGTACGCTTAAGGTATCGCCAGAATGAATGGCTTTGAGAAGGGCGATCGACTCTTGCTCGCTGATACTGCCAGATACTTCTGCAACTTGAGTTAGGGTAATCTCTGAGTTTAGCAGTGAAAGCTGAGAAAGTAATTGCAGGGCATCCCTTAACCCCCCGTCGCAGGTGCGAGCGATCGCCCGCATGGCCTCACTTGCGATCTCAATAGATTCAGTGGAGCTAATTTTGTGCAATTGTCCGACAATAGCATCAACTGACAAGGCTCGGAAGTTAAAAGTTTGGCAGCGGGAGATAATTGTCGGCAGGACTTTATGTGCTTCAGTTGTACAGAGAATAAATACCACATGAGCCGGAGGTTCTTCAAGGCATTTGAGGAGAGCATTTTGAGCGCTGGTACTGAGTTGGTGGCACTCGTCTAAAATCCAGATACGGTAAGGGCTCATCGCTGGCGCAAAGTTGCTGTGTTGTATTAATTCTCTGGCATCATCCACGCCATTGTGAGAGGCAGCATCGATTTCAGTTACGTCTAAGCTTGAACAGGAGTCAATGGTTTTGCAGCTTGAACATTCTCCGCAAGGAGTGGCGGTTGGCTTTTTGCTATTCAAACAATTGAGGGATTTAGCAAGGATGCGAGCGGTTGAGGTTTTGCCTGTTCCTCTGGGGCCAGTAAACAGGTAAGCTTGAGCAATTTTGGAGGAGGTGATGGCATTGGTCAAGGTTGTTTTGATGGTGTCTTGACCCACTAATTCTTGTAGGTTTTTGGGGCGGTATTTGAGGTGCAGTGGTTGGTACATTTTGAGTCGTTAGAATACTTCTGGTAACTATTCCCCGATAGGGGAGCCGTGAGCCGTGCCTGAAGTTAAGCTCAGAGGACTTACGCATAAGCTCTATCTGTAGTATAAAAATTGTGCATTTTACCGCTACCAATAGTGTTACCAAGTATTTTTTGCGTAAGTCCTGGCTCAGTTGTTGGCGCTGGCGCGCCGAACACACTACCGCAAGGAAAAATTGCTAAACCATCTGCTGCTGAGATATAGCAAAAAAGCACGGCATGAAGCAATACGCTTGGGATAAGACACTCATGGAGACAAAACACTGTGAAAAATAGATACTGCGAAGGCGCGTGCCGGCCCGAAGGGCTTATGCTTCGCCCAAAGCTCTCTTCGGACAAAAAAAAATTAACGGAGCCGTATTGCGGCATGAAGGAAAAATCGAAAGCAAAAAGTTTGAGCAAGTGGAAACTGATTCCAGAGCGCAAAACTGGGGCAATTTACACCCCGCTTACTTGCGGTGTTGGGAGTTTTGAAGATGCAAAATAGTCGGCGGTTGCGAGCTTATTTAAACCAATGGAGAGAAACATTAAAACTCACTAATTTACCAGCAAAAACGTTGCTTAAATCAAAAAAGAGTAGTAAACTATATGTGGTTTTGGTAGACCATTTAGTGTTGCAAAAAACCACTTAATGCCTCCTAATTTATACAGCAATAGGGTCCGAATTTTTGCAGGAGAGGGCATCAAATTTAGATGCCACTCCCACATGCACGACTATTCTTGCGGAGCGACAATATATTCGCACTCTAAAGCCTCTGTACCTGACGCAGGCGTTCCAAACGGTGCAATCAGTAGAGGAGCGGTAGGACTTGCCATTAACACCCGCAAATCTGAGCTGGAAATCGCTTTGGCTGTATCAATCAAATAGCGGATGTCGCACTTGAGACAAAACTCACAGCCCCAGAATTTAGCATCAACTGTTTCAGTTCCTGAACTGAGAGTATTGTTGAGTGATGCTCGCACTTGTTGGGCATCTAAATCGAATTCTAAAATAGCTGTTAGGTGAGACTTGTCGCTGTGAGAAGCTAACCTCTCTAAGGCTTTTAAAAAGCTCAGCCTCTCAACCACTACTTGATGGCTAAATTCAGGGCGGTAGGGAGCGATAATTTGGTCGCAAACCGGATATTGCCCTTCTAGCAACTTCGCTGTCAGTCGCCAATTATTCCACTCGAATGCGACAAAATTACTAGGTTGATCTGGCAAACCTTCATAGTAAATCGTAACTTTGTCAGCAGAATTCAAAGAACGCTCCAATAACCGGAGTACCTTAGCAGGGACAGTAAAATTAATTATTTGACTGCTCAAAAGGTGGGAATTGCTGCTTTCGTTCAATCCTAAAACCATTGCTACCCGATGCCCATCTGTCGTCCAAACTCTCAGTTTATCGAGTCCTCTGTCTGCGTCGTGACTGAGTTGAAAATTTCCTCCCGTTAAAATGCGTTTGTTTTCCTCAGAACTGACAGCAAATAAGCTAGCTTTGAGGACAGAAATTAACACGCTAGCAGGAAGCGTTACAAGTTTCTGTTGAACGCTGGGGATAGCCGGAAATTCGTCCGCAGCTAGCCCGCGAATGGCGTGCTTGCTTTTTGACGCACTCAGAGTGGCACTGACTGATGGAACGTCGCTTCCTTTAATAATTTCAGAAGAACTCTTTAAGGTGAGGCTGCCGTTAGGAAATTTTCCCATAATGTCAGCAAGTATGGGTGCGGGGAGGGTAAGCTTTCCAGATTGATTGACATTGGCATCAAAGCTCACTTGCATTCCAAATTCTAAGTTGTAAGCAGTCAGATGCAAATGTTGAGTTTCTGCATCAGCTTCAATCAAAATATTGGACAAAATGGGATGGCTGCTATTGCTGGGAATGATGCCTTTCAGAGCTTGCACGTAATCGTTGAATCCTCTTGAATCGCAGGCAACTTCAATAGGTGATGGGAGAGGGGAAGAAGAAGGCAATATTGCCTCATTTGACAAAGTTTCTAGAGAAGGAACATCGACGGCTGGAAGTTCTGCAAAACTCGTGCAAGTTTGCAAGGCTTCTACTTCTTGTGGAGAGATTGTTGAGGGTTCGCAAACCGAGGAAGTTTCAGTTGTTGGTTTGACTGATTTCTTCACAGTTTTTGCAGACTTATTGGTTGTTGCAGTCGAGCATTTTTTCTTAACTGCTCTCTCCAATACTTCCTCTTTATGGGGTGTTCCTGTCAGTCGAGATTTGGCCATAATTAGTCTGGTGTCAGGGGTGCGATTGGCCGCTGCGGTAGCAGCACTTGTTATGGTGCCTGAGAAAGGGAGTGAGAAAGGGGAAAGATAAGGGAAAGGATAATGGGAAGGATAATGGGAAGGATAATGGGAAAGAGAATATAGCAATCCTAAATGATTCACAAAAATTTATAAGTTACATCTGAACTAATACCAACCTACTCTGGATTGGTGAAGCCCGATGTGTTCACAACCGATTTAGGATTGCTAGAGGAAAAAGAATGGGAAAGAAAATGGGAAGGAACCCACGCTTAAAAGCATAGGATTGAAACATGGACATTTTGTATCAAAATCGGTGCGTATCGATACAAATAAGCTGTTCTGCATTTAAACTGCACAGTCAAAAGTTGATAAAGTTCTTGTGGGTGGGCCAGAAAGCCCGCACAAAAATTGCAATTTAGATGTCGAACAGCTTATTGATTTTTTGAGCGTTGCTATCAACCCACAACTAAAGTGTTTTATTCATCTTTACCTTCTGCTTCCCCTTGCCTTTCCGTTTCTCTTTCTTCTTATTTTATAAATAGGACTTACGCACAGACTCTACTTGTAGAGCGCTGATGGCACACGTTACGTTACTACTACAAAAGTGTAAAAATAGAAGGAATGCAGCGTAAGTCCCGATGGAAACAATTTCTGAAAGTTGAGCATTACTGACTGTTTTTCACAAAAGTCTGTGCCTGTTACTTGAGGACTTTACCTATTGGTTGAATACTTTACCTCTTGGTTGAGAAGTTTACATTGTACTTGAGAATTTTATTGCTTGAGTACGAGTCATTGGGGGCAACAAATAATATCCGATATCGGCAGCGACTTGCACCGACATAATAAAGTCGATGGTACTCTTTAAGTTTCTGTTGACTGCTCAAATCTTTGCCGATTAACAATCTGCTGAAAAGGTCGCTTCCGTCAATGCCAACTTCATCAAAAGTGCTGCCTTGCGAATTGTGAATTGTCAAAGCAAAGCAATTGTCAATTTCAGCAAACAAGTCATCTTTGAACCAATAGTATTTCCTCCAAAGAAATCCATTGCGTTTAGCGCTGTTGAGCTTTTCTTTAAGTTCAGCCTGGTAGCGCTTATTTTCAGACTCGTGCAGGACAAAGATTTGCCGAAATAAACCGTCATCAGTCACAATTTTTAACAGCCAAACTCGATAGCCGCAGTGCTGGTTAATCTCAACTTCCTTGACGATGAATTCCGTTGAAGTCGGCAAAATTACGGTTTTCCCATCGGGTGCCATGACGGGTTTTTTGGTAATTAGCCTTTCTCCTGGTACAAATCTGGGTGCAGCTTGACCGTAGACTTGCTTTCTGATAAGCTGATTGTAGTATCTGACTCGTTTGTTAGTCCAGCACAGAATTCTGAAGCGATCGGGATTTTGACTAAATTCCCGATCGATCGTTGTGACTGCATATTGCAGCAGCGTTTCTGATTTGACTTTGAATGCACCGTTTGACTTGTCTCCTTTTTTGTATTTGGAATGCGGCAAAAATATGTCGGCTCTGCTATTGACAAAAGAGCGGCATTCTGTTATGAAATCGAGTACAGGGCTTTCCCCTGCTTGCCTGACAACTTGGGTCAGTACAGCTTTATTGGTAATGCTAAAAGCAGGCGACTTCTTTTCTCCTACAGGATTGAGTTGAGCGGGGTCGCCCATTAAAATTAGCTTGCGGTGATTGAAGAACGTGCGTTCAAAATTGCGTTCTATCCATTTCCACAATTCGCTTCCAACCATCGAACATTCGTCGAGGAAGATGATATCGTAGAGGTGAAGGCTGCTGGAACTTGTCTGTGACAAAGCTTTTTCTTGTTCTTTTCTGACCATGCCCAATCCTAAAAGTTGGTGTATCGTCATAAAATCTACTCCGAAAATGCCTTGAGACGCTGCCATTTTTCTGAGGATGCCGACTGCTTTGTTAGTAGGTGCTGTAAGGGCAATGCGTTTGCTTTGACTCAAGAGTTCTTTGATAATTTGAAAGACGATTGTGGATTTTCCAGTTCCTGCGTAGCCGCACAGCAAGAAGAATGACTCGGTAGTGGTTAGAAAGGTTCTCAATTTGTCGAGGGCTTGCTGCTGTTGCGGTTTGAGTGTGAAGGCACATTGTGTAAGTTTCTGGGGTTGTTCTAGTAAGGCTTGAATCATTAGTTAGCGTCCATTACTAATTTTATCAACCTCTGATTAAGCGTTAGCTTTTTAAGTTTTATTAGTTAATAATATTTATTTTAAAAAACAAATATATATATTGTGATAAATATTTTTAATTCGGCTTATATTGCTGTTTTAACCTTGATTTTTGTTTTTAAATTTTAGTTGAATTGAGTCGCACAAGATATTAGATATAATTTTTTGTTAAAGTCCTGCACAAAAGCTCTTTATCTCAGTAAGCTTAGCAAATTTTTATAAAGGAATGCTAGCAACAATGTCGAGCATATTTGAAAGTTGAGGATATTATTATTTAGATTTTTTAAAGTAAATTAAAAATGGACAAGTTTTCATTTACCCAGTTATCGAAGGGTTATATCGTAACTCCGGCACTATAACTTTAACCACTGGAATATTAAATGTCGAGCGCGCCAGATCGACTCGGAATATATTTTCATATCCAGCTTCCCAAAGACATCGCAAAACCCGATCGTAATCTTCGCTTAAATTATTGCCAGCTAAACTGCTGAAATTCTGCCAAGGCACTGTTCCTTCTAAACGATCGAAATAAGCATAAATTTTATAATAAGTCTGGCTACGATCGGGAGGAAGTGGCTCTGCTAATTCTTCACTAACACCATAAATAAATGTCAATCGAGATTGAGCCGCCTCAGTAATTGCCCGTGCCGCAGCTACAGAAATACTTAGGTGTGTTCCGTAACCAAAATTCACCATAATCGAAGGAATTAATGGATTTTTATCAAGGATAATTGCCCAAAAAGTATGGATAGAAATACAACTTTTTAGCCGGATTAAGATTAGTTTAAAATTAGCTACTTTAATCTTATTAATCAGTTCGCCTATCGACTCGTCATCTACTGTAGTGAGGTCGATTATTTCACAGTCTTTTAAATCTATTTTGCCATTAATGCTGACGCGGGCGATCGCATCTCTTTCAATTAACTCATAAAGTCCATGTAGCGTTGCTTCCATAATGTGATTGCCGCTAGCAAGACCATTTGAGGAAAAGTTGTATAGCGATGGCGAACACAACAGATAAACAGCACTTGCCGATAGCAAAACACTTTCATTTGTCCGCAAATTTTCAGCTTTAATCCAGTCGATTATCAAGTCGTTGCTAAAGAAATTTTGGGACAAGTAAAGTGGTAAAATAGTAGGTAAACTTACCGAGATATCGCTCTGAGAAATACCCTTAAAACTATCGCGATGGAAATCGCAGTATGGGTTTTCGGCATGGAAAATTTCTATTGCTTCCATTAAGGCTGAGACTTTAGCCGCCATAGGATATAATCCCTTACCGTTATGGATTTGTACCAAGCGCCCACCGGGCTTTATAGAACAATAAACAGGAATGCCAATTCGATCCAAACCAGTGATATCTGCACAACGAGTAATGCCTGCTGCTGCTAAGTAAGGCTGGATATTTGCTAAAGTCTGTTCCGGTGAAACTAAACGGTGAGTGCCGATCGCATAACCTTTAGTAAGTGCATTCATATTTTTCTAGTTATTTATTTTTCAGTAAATCTGCCGCTTTTCCAGTAATTTGCAATTCTCTGCACAAGGCGCTAGGAAAACTCCAAGGAATTCCAAAATAGTTTGGGCTTTGCTTAACAATCCACTCTTCAAATGCTATGTCTTTTAACAGTAATCTGTAAAAGTTAAGGTTCAAGCTATTAGCAAAAATACTTTCTTGTTCCTTTTTTGCCAAGTAACTTTTTAGTGTTTCGCCTGGAGAGATACTATTTTGCTTTGCCCATTCTAAAATGAAATAGCGCTGTGATAATTCGTACCGCAACGCAGTTAATTCAGCCTCAGAGATACAGGATGAATTCCTGTTGGTAATTTGCAATTCTTCCTGAATAGATTGCTCTAAATTTACCTTAATTCCAAAATATTCTGGCCCTTGGTTCGCGATCCAATCAATTGCAAGGCGCTCGCGTATCAATTCCCTGTAGCTACACAAAGTTAAGCCATTAGATTGCAACCATTTTAGATCGCAAACAATGCCATGCACTTTTTCCCAATCAGCCATGTCAGACTCTAATTTTTTTTCTGGATAAAAGATGCTATTTTGCTGCGCCCACTCCCGAATAAAACATTGTTTTGATAAATTGATTTGCATCTCTTTTAGCAAATTAACATCCTGTTTGACTGCCAATAAAAGTTCTCTGCCAGTGCAAATTTTATCCCCGCGAATAAAGCCAGTCATTTCAACTCTTTTACTGAGAATTTCTGGCACTGGCAATTCTAATTTATTGAATTTACTAGAGACAATATATTGTTTTTGGGAAACCTCAGTTTGGCAATTCAGCACTTGGATAGCATCGAGTTTTTTTAAATCAACTTGCTTTGTCATTAAGTAAGTTGTTATATCTGCGAAAGCTACGGGAGAGAGCTGTTGTAAAACTGGACTTTTGAGAAGCTGCTGGTAGGAGCGATCGGGATAGTATAACTGTTTAGCAAACGTAACTAACTCTTCTGCTTGTTCCGTTGCCAAGCAACCATCTTTAACAGCATTCAGTAAAGTATAACGGATATTAACTAGCGGTTCTGAAATTGGGCGAAAGTTATCAGATGCGTCACCATAAGTTAGCCAAATTTCGTCATCTCCATCAATAATTCCATCTCGATACCATTCAAAAATTTTCCCGCAACCCTTCATGCCAAATGCTTGCAATTCTGCTGCTCTCAACGCTCCTACACCTGATGCGCCATAAACCTTAATTCCAGCATTAATTGCAGCGCAAATTTCGCGTTGCCAAACAGGTCTTTTCTGGTGAAAAACTCCATCAATTAAAATAATAGTTTCTACACCCGATGGTAGAATTCGATAAATATCTCCCTTACGAACTGGAGGGTAATAGTTTGCGTCCAGAATTTTTTTAGCTTCATCAATTCTGAGAGACGGGCCTAAGAATACAGCAATGGGTAGAAATGACTGCATAAACGTAAAGAAACCGGGTTTCTGGATAAAATTGGATTTTGAACGAGATATTTAGGAAGAAACCCGGTTTCTGATGCCAGATAAAGAAACCGGGTTTCTGACCCATTTAAAAAAGGAATGTAGCCCTCAGCGTTCCAATCACAACATCAGGATTCTTATTCGTTTGATTGGGAGCCGTTAACCAAATCAAACCAGGAGTGAGTAAGATATTATCCGTAAGGCGATAAACGTAGAAAGTTTCAATGTGAAAAGGAGTAGCGCGATCGGGAATTCGCCTGACTAAATCCTTAGTATCATAACCCGCTCGATTCCCCGGTACACTTTGAGGTTGATCAAAAGGAGAAGGAGTTTTGGCACTCGTCAAATGGGGAGGTACACCAATTACAATTCCTCCTAAATTTCCTTGCTTTCCAAGGTCAGGAAAAGCTAAGGTAACACCGTAGCTGAAAATATCAGCACTGCTGCTGCTGAAACGAGTCTGAAAGGGCGTACCGGGAGCTAATGTTCCGCCAAAACTTTTGACATCGGTATAGCTAAACCAACCGCCGATCCCAAATCCGCGATTAACTCGCCACAAGGCTGATAAACCATAAGAATTGGTGGCATATTTATCGGTTAAGAAAATTGGACTATTGGCAAGAGTTGTCCCCACATCGTTATTAAATAACGGCGAGCCTACCTGATAGTTGTTGTTGTAAATTAAACCCAAGGATAGGTTGCGGCTGGGGTTGAATGTTAGCTGAGCGAGAGCCGAATATCTACCATTGAATAAGCCATTTCCTTGAGTTGGATTTTCCGCAGTTCCGGCTAAATATCCAACACTGAGATTTAATTTGTCGCTGAATCTGTAATTAAAGCCCGCGCCCGCGCCTAATCCACCAATGCTATAAATTGGGTTGCGTTGACCGAGTATAGATAGAGAACGAGTACCGCCATTTCCGTCTTCAAAAAGACTGAATGTTGTAGGTACATAATCCATGTGTTCGCCGTCTTTTGCCATGATGACAGCTTGCAAGCGAGAACTAATGGGAAACTCGTAATGCAAGGCTGTTAATCCAAAGGTATTATTAGCAGATAATGTGCTGATGTCTTGAAAAGTTTGTTGACCTTCATAGGTTCTGGCTAGTTCGGCTTGATTGCCACCGGATTGATATGCTGTAACTGGGTTTGGGCCATATTCAAAGCCTCGGATATTATCAGGAGCTCGCCGGCCTGGGTGCGCTGAATTTCCGGCTGTAAGGCGGATTTTTAACATATCTTTCCCGGTAAAACTTGTCAGGAAATTCAGACGGACGCGGTTGGCAAAGACTGTATTTTGCTCGTCTGTAGTAAATTCTCTAGATTGTTCTCGCCGTGCTCCGGTAATTGGGTTGAGAGGTGATAAGGGAAGGCGGGTTCTAACGTTATCGCCAGCTAATACGTCTGTCAGGGCAAAAACTACTTCGCCACTCAATTTTGTAGTGGTAGAAAATTGGTTGGCTTCGAGTTCGGAAGTTCGAGCTTCTAAAGCATCGACTCTGCCCCGCAAGGTTGCAAGTTCGGCAGCGAATTCTTCTTGCAACTTTTGGATGGTTGCTAAGTCTTCTTTGGTGGCTAAATTAGCTGTTGAACTGCTAATTAATTTGGTAACTTGGTCGAGACAAGCGTTTAATCCAGCGGCGAATTCGTAACGAGTCATGGCGCGATTTCCGCGATAGGTGCCGTCGGGATATCCTGCGATGCAGCCGTAGCGTTCTACTAATGATTGTAAGGCTTGAAATGCCCAGTCTGTGGGCTTTACATCGGATAGTTGGGATACGGATGTAACTTGATCGATTGATTCTGAACTGGCGCTGGGCTGTTCTAGTGGATCGGCAATTACGGAGGGATTTTCTGCGGGGATTTCTGCTGTTGAATCTGCTATTTGTTGGGCTGGTAAGGCTTCAGTTGCTGTTGAGTTTTCTGATGTTCGATCGATCTCTGTAGTGGCTATTTTTTCCTGAATGCTAGGGTTGTTTTGTTGAGCTGGCAAGGGTTCTATTTTTTCTGCTGTGCCAACATTTTTCAGCGATTCGCTGCTAGGATTGGACAACAAGTTTGTGGAGGTAATACTTGTTGCTTCGATCTGATTTTCGGACGTTGCTGCTGCGGTGGTTTCGGCGATTTTTTCTTGGTTTTGACTTGGTGCAGTTTGGGTTAAATCTGCGGCTTCGCTGGCGATCGCACTCCCACAAACTGCTAGAAAAGCACAGACGGTTACGGGGCTAAATAGCAAAGCATTTGACAAAATTTTTAACATGGAGACTCCTCACATACCCCGATCAATTCAAGGTTTGTATAATATTTGTACTGGGTTGTTAAGCTAGTCAAAAGACATGATGTAAAACTATGTTTACCCTCTTATCTGTTAGCTTTTAGGCTTGAGATTTTGACCGATCGCCTTGACAACCACAGTGATAATGATTATCATAGTCGCGGAACTAAGTCAAGCACGATCGCTAATTTTGCCCGAAATCAAGGCTCTGCCATGAATGGCGGGACAGTTGGGCTTTCAAGGATTCAGGGTGTGGAGGCGATGGATAGACAAGCATTTCAAGGCGAGAGTTGGTATCGGGCGATCGCCCTGAGCGATCGGATTGCGTCTTTGGGCGCTGGCTGCAAAGATGAGTTTGATGGGGAATTAGCCGATCGCCGATGGCGGCGGTGGCGATCGCAATACCCCTTGACAAAAGATACTTTTTTTGATAAGAAGCTGGCTTTAGAGGGAATTACTGAGGCAGAATTTCGGTATCTGTTGGGAGAACCAGCCTCGGCGCTGGCCAAGCGACACGGAAAGCCTTTGGGTTGGTTGGAAACACTGAAGTCGGCGTTTGCGATGGGCGATCGCACGGAGGCAGAAGGTTTTACGATCGCGATCGCGCCCCTGCTTGCTCAAGGTAAAAACCGCTTGCGCCAAGAAATTGCTGCTTTAGTAGAGGAGAAAAAAGGATCGTCTCTACCCTTTGATCGCACTACCATCGAATCAATTTTGTTAGCATTTTTGCCCGATCGCCTGTTTTGGATGCTGAACCCAACAATGGCACTAGAACTCAACGCCGCACGATTGCAAGGCTTGCTGACAGGCGAAACCCCTCAACAGCGCTTTCAGAGCTTCTTGCAGCGGTTACAAGAACCGGAAAGTGCGATCGCGCTCCTGCAAGAATACCCAGTATTAGCACAGCAATTGGTCATTTGTATAAATAGCTGGGTCGCTATTAGTTTAGAATTCCTCCAGCGCCTCTGTAATGACTGGGAAACAATTATCTCTCACTTTTCCCCCAAAATCGAGCTAGGAGTTCTAGCACAAGTCAAAGCGGGTGCTGGCGACGCTCACAATGGGGGCCGCAGCGTCGCGATCGCCACATTTAGCTCAGGTTGGCAAATCGCCTACAAGCCGAAACCCCTCGCCGTAGACGATCGCTTCCAAGAACTTCTCACATGGTTTAATACCAAAAGTGAGTTACTACAGTTTCGCACTTTGCAAATCCTCGATCGCGACAGTTACGGATGGGTAGAATTCGCCCATACTAGCAGTTGCGAAACTCCCGCCGCCGTTGAACGCTTTTACCAGCGCCTCGGCGGGTTGCTGGCGCTACTGCACGCCATCCAAGGTACTGACTTCCACGCCGAAAACCTGATCGCAGCCGGGGAACACCCCGTGTTAATTGACTTAGAATCGCTGTTTCACCCCCATCCAGTTGCCCCAAATTCGCCAAATTCAGTTCTCCCCGCCCGTCGAGAAATGGGGAAATCGGTACTGCGCGTGGGTTTGCTGCCACAACCCCAGGCGATCGCAAAAGATGCGGTGGATGTTAGTGCGATCGGTGGTAATCCCGAACGGTTGGGCATGGGGCGCACCATCGGTTTAAAAGCCTCAAACACTGATGAAGCAAAGGTTTCTCGGCAAGCGAGCGCTTGGCGAGAAAATCAAAATCAACCGCGCTTGCAGGGGGAGTTGGTGAATGCGTTGGAATATTCCGAGGCGATCGCAACTGGATTTACAGATACTTATCGGCTAATCGTTAAACATAGAGAGGAATTCAGCAATTTTTTAAATCGCTTTGCGACAGACGAAGTGCGCGTTTTCCTACGGGAAACCCGGAGTTACGGGCTGTTGCTGCAAGAAAGCTTTCACCCAAATCTGTTGCGGGATGCTCTCGATCGCGATCGCATCTTTGATAAACTTTGGGTAGAAGTCCCCGCGCTGCCATACCTAGAGCGCGTTATCACGGCTGAGAAAGAGGCTTTGTGGCAAGGTGATATACCTAAGCTCACAACGTACCCCAACTCGCGCCACCTGTGGGCGAGTAATGGCGATTGCTTTCGCGATTTTTTTGACGAGTCGGGGCTGGAGTTGGTGCAGCAACGGCTACAAGCCATGAATGAAGAGGATTTAGAGCGTCAG
The DNA here is from genome assembly GCF_020738785.1 of Microcoleus sp. PH2017_05_CCC_O_A. Taxonomy (NCBI): domain Bacteria; kingdom Bacillati; phylum Cyanobacteriota; class Cyanophyceae; order Oscillatoriales; family Microcoleaceae; genus Microcoleus; species Microcoleus sp. PH2017_05_CCC_O_A. The sequence goes on from NZ_JAEQCB010000001.1 coordinate 71,650, forward strand.
CTATGGTTTGTTCGCACTTCTCTCACAACGTTAGGAATGGTGGTAAAACCGGGGAATTCACTTAGTTACGCGATGCCAAAGGTGAAGGCGATCGCGGATGAGGGCGCGGCTGAGTTGGCCTATCTGCAAGCAGCAAGTGCGATCGGCGATAGATTGGAGTTTTTAGCAGTGCGCGATCGCGTCAGCGTTACGGAGCAATATCGCGATTTTGCTGGCTGGATTGGGCCAGTTTTTACGGGTACTCGCCACTGGGCGGTTAGCCCTTTAGGGTGGGATTTGTGGGATGGGATTCCAGGTGTAGCGTTGTTTCTGGCTTATTTGAATGCGGTGACAAAACAGGATCGCTATCGGGAATTAGCCCAGGCGGGGATGCGATCGGTATTGCACCAAATCGAATATGAGGGCAGGCTGATTTCATCAATTGGCGCTTTTAACGGCTGGGCGGGATTGATTTATACTTTAACTCACTTGGGTACTTTGTGGCAGCAGCCAGAGATGTTATACATGGCTGTTGAATGGGTGGAACGCTTGCCAGAATTGATTTCCAAGGATGAGCAATTGGATATTATTGGCGGCGCTGCTGGGTGCATTGGGGCTTTAGTGAGTTTGTATAGTTGTGTTGGGGGCGATCGCATAAAAACGGTTGCGCTTCAATGTGGCGATCGCCTTTTAGAAAAAGCGGAAAAAATGACAAAGGGAATCGGTTGGCGGACAATTCCCGGATGTCAACCCCTGACAGGGTTTTCTCACGGTGCGGCTGGTATCGCTTGGGCGCTGTTGGAGTTGGCCACGCTGACAGGTGAGGAACGTTTTCACTCGGCGGCAGTGGATGCGATCGCTTACGAGCGCAGTTTGTTCTCAGAAAAGGCAAAAAACTGGCCAGATTTGCGATTTGAGCGCGAAGGTACTGAATTTTTCAGCTTGGGATGGAGTCACGGCGCACCCGGTATCGGTTTTGGGCGATTGCATTCACTCCAGCATTTTCAGGATGGGGAAATTTTGGCTGAGATCGAGGTAGCGCGGGAAACTGCGATCGCGCGCGGTTTTGGTAACAATCATTCTCTATGCAACGGCGATCTCGGCAATCTGGAATTCCTGAATTGCGATCGGCAAATGTTGGATAATTCCCTGGGTTTAAATATCAACCATATTGCGACTAATGTTCTCGAAAGCATTCGCCAATACGGTTGGATTTGCGACGTGCCGCAGCGAGTAGAAAATTTAGGTTTGATGACAGGAATTGCTGGCATTGGCTACGGATTTTTGCGATTAGCAGCGGCGGATATTGTGCCTTCTGTACTGGCGATCGCACCACCATTTCCTAGTAGGGGTAGTGCCCCCGTGCCTACCCTTAGTTTTTATTAAGAGGAAAGAGAATGAACCGCAAAGGCGCAGAGAACGCAGAGATAAGAGGAAGAGAATGAAAAGGATGCAATTTTGAATGAAATACCCAATTATATTACAACACAGTGAAGAAGATTGTGGCGCAGCTTGTCTAGCAGCAATTTCCAAATATTACGGCAGAATTTTTACCCTCAGTAAAACCCGCGAAGTCTCTGGTACTGGCGCTTTAGGAACCACATTGCTCAATCTCAAACAAGGCGCGAAAACCCTTGGATTCAATGCCAGAGGTGTAAAAGCCTCCTTAGAACTAATTGATCAAAAAGTCGTAACTTTACCAGGTATTATTCACTGGAAAGGCTCTCACTGGGTGATTTTATACGGCCGCAAAGGTGGCAAATACGTCATCGCCGATCCTGGTTTTGGCATTCGCTATTTATCCAAAAAAGAACTGCTAGAAAGCTGGAAAAATGGTGTAATGTTACTGCTGGAACCGCACCCAGAATTTTTAGCACAAATTGACGATCGCGATCGCGTTAGCACCCTTCAACGGTTCTTGCTGCGAGTTTGGAATTATCGCCATATTCTCGCCGAAGCACTTTTACTCAACCTCGTCTCAGCTTTACTTGCTCTCGCCTCTCCATTTCTACTACAAATTCTCACCGATGACGTGCTAGTTAGAGGTGACAATAAATTACTCAATGCTGTAGTTATTGCTGTCTTGATAATGAATTTAGTTAACAGCAGCTTAAAATTTGTACAATTAAACTTAGTTGCTCACTTTTCCCAGCGATTACAGTTAGATTTGATCCTAGAATTTTGCCGAACTATCTTAGGTTTACCAATGGCATACTATGAATGTCACCGCAGCGGTGAAATTGCCAGTCGGTTGCGAGATATTGAACAAATTAATCAAATTATTTCTCAAGCAATTATCTTACTTCCCAGTCAATTTTTTGTAGCTAGCATTTCCCTCAGTTTAATGTTAGCCTACAGCCCGAAGTTACTGGCAGTTGCTTTGGTAATTGGCTTATTAATGACTCTCTCAACTCTGATCTTGCTACCGAGACTAAAACAAAATGTCAGCAGTTTATTAATTGTTGCTGCGGAAAATACTGCTTTGCTAGTGGAAACTTTTAAAGGTGCGATCGTCCTGAAAGCTAAAAATGCTGCACCTCAATTTTGGGAAGAATTTCAAGTGCGATACGGGAGACAAGCAAATATTACTTTTAATATGAATCAAGTCGCAATTTTGAATAACACTTTTTCCGGCTTTTTCTCTTTAGCTGGTGAGATAACTTTGCTGTGGTTTGGTAGCAATTTAGTCTTTAGTCAACAATTGAGTATTGGGCAGTTGTTAGCTTTGAGTACAATGAATAGAAACTTTCTCACTTTCATTGCCAATACCATTGGTTTTGTCAATCAACTAACCTTCGCGCGGTCGGCGATTGACCGAGTAGTTGAAGTCATTGATTCGACTCCTGAGATTGAGGATAGAAATACTAAGCCATCGGTCAAAATTCCTAGCAATGCTGACATCACTTGCAGCAATCTCAACTTTCACCATTCGGGCCGAAATGAACTCTTAGAAAACTTTTCTCTAACTATTCCTGGCGGTCAAGTTATTGCCTTAATTGGTAAATCTGGTTGTGGGAAAAGTACCTTAGCAAAAATTATTGCTGGTTTATATCAGCCCCAGTCTGGCAATATTCGGATTGGTGATTACAATTTGCCAGACCTTTCTCTTGATTGTATTAGGGAACAAATTGTGATTATTCCGCAAGAGTCGCACTTTTGGACTCGCCCAATTATTGATAATTTGAGATTGGGAAGTCCTCATGTTGGATTCGAGCAAATTGTCAAGGCGTGCCAAATTGCGAAGGCGGATGAATTTATCAGTAAACTTCCTAGTAAATATCAAACTATTTTAGGGGAATTAGGGGCAAATCTTTCGGGAGGTCAGCGACAAAGGTTGGCGATTGCTTTAGGCATTGTTACTGACCCACCCATCTTAATTTTAGATGAATCTACAGCTAATCTCGACCCCATAACTGAAGCGGAAGTCCTCGACGGACTCCTGTTTCACCGCCAAGGCAAAACAACAATTTTAATCAGTCATCGCCCTAAAGTAATTAATCGAGCTAACTGGATTGTGTTCATGGAAAATGGACAGGTAAAAATCCAAGGAATTATAGTAAATTTACTCTCTAAATCGGGGGGACACTTGGACTTTTTGAGTTCCTGATTAGTTAATACATTTAGGACTTACGCAGCACCTCTATAGTTGATTAATTAGGTATTCTTGAAGTGGGAAGAGAGTAGTTATGTTTTACTCCTTAACCCAACCTACAAACTTAACAAAAAATAATATTACAATTGGTTATAATTTAAGTGGTTGCCAATGATAAATATTGATAACACTTTGAGAACGATTATCATTATTTGTGTTATTGTCATTTCATAGGGTTTTTCCCTATAAATTACTGTACCCATAAGGAGTGGTGCACCATGTTGAATGAAAACATCATCCGCGCTTGGAAAGATGAAGATTACCTGGACAGTTTAAGTGCTGAAGAAAAGGCACAACTACCAGAAAATCCAGCCGGTTTGATCGAACTGACGGATGAAGATATGTCTTCTGTTTCTGGAGGCTGTACCTGTGGCAGTCACCAGTGCAGTATGCCTTGGCATCACTGGTCTGGTACGGCAGAAACAAGCTCAACTCTGCTGGCATAACCAGGAATTTTTTGTGCTAGTTAAATGAGGATATTCTCAAAAATTGGTACTGAATAAAAGGTCGATCCAGAAAGTATTCGCGATATCTTATCTGGATCGTTCCTGTAAGAAGAATACGCCATCTTTTCAGAAAATAATCATATTTAAATGAAATTCAACGACTCAAACGAAGCTTTTTTACCTACCGTTTATAGCGAGGAATTTTTGCCGCCTATTAATCCTTGGATGGCTATAGGAGGATTGTTCCAAGCAGCGGCTGTGGGGATTGCTTTGGTTTTGGCAGCCACACTAAAATATAATGTGACAGTGAGAGCGCCTGCCACAGTTAGACCAACAGGAGAAATCCGAATTGTACAAGCATCAAGCGAGGGGACGATAAGAAGTATTAAAGTTAAAGAAAATCAAAGGGTAAACAAGGGGGATGTGATTGCTGTTTTGGAGGATTTGCGACTGCAAAATGAGAAAAAACAGTTGCAAGGAAATATTCAGCAACTACAGCGACAATTTGCTCAATTTGATGTTCAAATTCTGGCATTAGAGCGCCAAAAAATGGCGGAAGCTGACCGCATAAATCGCACAGTTGCTTCGGCTTTTTCTGAATTGAAACGCAGTCAGCGAGAGCATGAAGATCGGCAGGGAAATAGTGTGGCGGAAGTGGATGAAGCTGAGGCAAATTTGAGATCGGCACAGAAGGAATTGCAAAGATTTCAAGCGGATTTAAAGTCAGGGGAGGCAAATTTAAAATCGGTGGAAGCGGCTTTAAAGGCAGCGGTATCGAAGCGCGATCGCTATGAGCCGATCGCGGAAACGGGGGCGCTTTCTCAGGATCAATTTGAGGAAGCGAAATTAGCGGTAGAACAGCAACAACAGGCGGTGGCGGCGCAAAAAGGAGCCATTGAAGCGCAAAAACAAACGATTTTGCGGCAACAGCAAGTTATGGAAGCGGTTGCAGCGCGGTTGCAGCGCACAAAAACTGCTCTCAACCCTAGCAATGCAGAAGTGGCGATCGCCCAGCAGCGAACCGCAGCCGAAAAAGCCACTGGCGAAGCAACCTTGGCAGCACTTAATCGGGAACGAGAAGCGCTAATTCAGCAGCGGGTAGAAATTAACAAGCAATTAGAGCGCGATCGCTCTCAAATCCGACAAATTGAGGCAGATTTGAACAAAACTGCAATCCGAGCAACGGTAAATGGTACTGTGTTAAAGCTGGAGTTGCGAAATCCCGGCCAGGTGGTGCGATCTGGAGATGCGATCGCCGAAATTGCCCCCTCACGCGCCCCCATCGCCATCATCACCCGCGTTGCTACCCAAGACATCAGCAAAGTGCAAGTCTGTCAAGAGCCGAAGGTTGCAGACTGTCAGCGGGGTAAAGTACAACTGCGAATTTCTGCCTATCCCTACCCCGATTACGGCACTCTCAAAGGTGCTGTCAGAGAAATTGCCCCCGATGCGATCGCGTTAGCCTTGCGGAGCAATATCGGGCCTACAAACGCCGACAAATCCGCTGCTTACTACCAGGTAACAATTGAAGTCGAAAAACCCTATCTTGTGAAAGGAGGCGAACAGTATCCCCTACAAACCGGAATGGAAGTAACAGCAGATATTATTTCTAGGGAAGAGACAGTATTAACTTTTATTTTAAGAAAAGTCCGGCTAATTACAGATGTTTGAAGATCCTCATTTAGATTTACTAAAAAAAAGTTTTTTAGAGACTCCCCCCAATTGAGATAGTAAGGAGTTAAAATTGGACAATCAAAAGAAATTATTACAGCCGTCTCTTTACTAAAGCCCGCAGCGAGTATTGTACTAATTCTCTACATTATCTTTTTCCTCAAGGCGCCCTTTCTAAATCAAGTTCAGCAACTTTGGCCAGAGCTTCTAAACGCTTGTTTAATGTTTTATGTCGGGGACATTCTACAGCATACTCATATTTAGAACCTGTATGTTGAAGTTCCGAAATTTGGCAATCAATTAAGTTGCTCAGGTGGCCGACTAGCTTTTTGACAGGTATTAGCCACGCTTTAGCTAACGCTTTAGTACGGAACCCAATCCAAGCTGTAAAGTAGGAGCCGTCTTCGCTAATTTGATAAGCCACATTGGGCGATAATTTAACAATAGATTCGATGCGGGCAATACCCAAACCTTTGAGTTCTCTCAAGCTGTAACTTAGGAGTTCTCCGCTGTTCCACTGGATGTGAAATGGACGTGGCTCTTCAAGGTTCAAGTGTTGGACTCTCCCCATTCGTTGAACTCCTTCTCGGTGCTGTAAAATGCCATCTCCCTCTCTAAATCCGTAGAATCCTTGTTTTTTTCCTAGGTTTTCTAACTGCTGCTTCCAGGCTTCTTCCCAAGCTATGTCAAAGTCGAGAAGTTCGTAATTTTCTTCGCTCAATTGTCGAACCAGCTTTTCTTTCAACTGCTGTTTTTGGAGCGGCATAGCGAATTCTAAGAAATTATCGGGCACTTCAAGAGCTAAATGCGTCTTAGCTCTGATTCTGAGTTCATTGACAGACAAACAGCGGGCGTCTTTTAATTGCTGGGGTGCAGGAATATCTATAGTACAACTTGTCGGGTAGCCGGGAAACAAGTTGATGGGAAAGAGATAAGATTGGTCGAGAGTAGAGATGAGAATGTGGTGTTCGCTCAGCGATTCTACTTTGAAACGAGTTGCGTTACTAAATTGTATCTGTTCGGAATTAGCGAGTACGATAGTTGTGCAAGCTGGAAGTTCTCCCGCAGTATTTTTAGGGATAAACTGAGGAACGAGAGAGATTGTGAGGGCGCGGATTTCGTCGAGGTTATAAGTCCAAGAAAATGAATCTTCGCCCGAACTTGCGTCCCAAGTAATTGTCACAGGTTTTTCAGTTTGATTGAGAGAAGTAACAGTACCGTATTGGTTACCAGTTTTAACGATATCATTTAACCTGAAGGGATGTTCTTCAGCAGGTGCGGGAATAAGGAAAGGGAAAATTACTGCAACTACTTCTTTAACTTGAGGGGATTCCTGGCTGGCTGATTCAGGAAAAGTGTTGTGGGGGGTTATAAGAGAGTTGTTAGCATTCATAATGGCAAGAATTTGGTTATCGCTTAACTTCTCCCGCTAGGGGGTAGCTTTTAATTTGGAGGTCTCCTTAACAAAGGATTCTTGCTCCAATTGCAGGAAATAAATTAGCTGTTGTTAGAGGGAGAAGCTGTTGCGCTCGCAAGCTATACTACTATTAGCCACATCTACGATCGCACAGCTATCAATCCGAGTATATTTACTCATACAATTGTAACTATCCGTACAAATGCGATAGCTCTAGAGCGTCAATCTAGACTATGATAACAAGTTGTAGTTAGTACACTTTAAAAAGTCGGCTACTGACAATTTATTGAGTTAACACCATTCAATTGATAAAAACTTCTCCCAGCTATCAGTAGGTTCTGTCGCTGGGAGAAATCGCTGGAAAGTCGGTTTATTCAACTAACGCAGGTATCTTGATTAATTCGATTTCAAACCTTCGCTGCATTCGCCGTTATTCTTGAGGCACAGTAGGCTTTGGTTGGATGTCAAAAATAATCACAAATGTGCGGGTTTTCACTAACCGCTGCAAAACCCGTAGATGATCGTCTGCATCGTTTCTCTTACGAAATCGTGCCACAATAACACGCTGACAATTAGGAAGCAGGCTAATGATACACCACGGGTGCAATTTTTCAGAGTAGGTCATTTTAGTACCTCAGCAGTAAAAGTAACAGATTGTGCTCTTGTTTCATTGCTTGCCAAGACAGTAATTGAATAATCTTGTCAAAGACAGGTCACGGTGACATTGATATTTGACAAGGTTTGTGCTAATACAAGCTCAAATTATCTTTTGATGCTGAAAAAGCTTGGTGTATGGCAGCCACCTAAACTGTTGGAACAAGTCAGCAGTATATGCTTGTGATAACGCATACAGTCGTTGCCCTAAACAGTCTTTCCGTTATACGCGCCGCTACTATTAATCCAGGCTATTCTCTTCGCAAGGCGGACACAGGAAAGCCACCAATCCCTCTGGAATTTCCTCAAAATGCTCCAGCAGAAAATCCATTAAAGCCAAATGACGCAAATCGACAGCAGTAGGGAATCGGCGATTTTCCCCCTTTCTAAACCAACCCCGCACTGTAGAATCAGAACGAGAACAAATAAAAGCAATTTCCTCATAACTCACTCCCCACTTTGCATAAAACTGCCTCGGTGTCATTCGCAATTGGCATTCACTGTAAACTGCAATCAAATTGCGTTCTCTATCTGTCAAAGTCTGCTGCTTTTTTATCATCCTCAAACTTCTCCAAATCATCCTCCCAGGCAGTATCAAACTGACACCACTTTGCACTCTTGGAATCAGGAGTAAGGCAAATGATGTAGCACCACATCCAACAACGCTGACGCTGTTCATAGTTGTAAAATTTGCCTATAACCATTCCTCTGTCACCTTCTTCGCCAACATCAGCCCAGCGCACCCTAAAGCCGCACTCAAAGCGCGGGGGATGAATTTTGGCAAAACTTGCAGGCAACTCAGTTGAAGGTGGTATATCCTTCAAATGTTTTAGTGGCAGGCCCGAAATCAAATCTCGCTTTCCTTTTGAGATTGACATGAGTTCTCAACTGTGCATCGACTGCAACAGATTTGTTTTGATAGGTTTTTAGGTCAATTTCTTGATAAAGAAATTGCAGCGCGATATTTCCTTAAATCAATCAATTGGAATCTATATTTGACGAACTATTCTCAAAGCCCAACTCTGGCTAGGCTATCAGTTTTTTGAGATACCGCCCAATCGCGTTGATGTCAAGTCCGGTTGCAGCAGACTTGTATAGTAAAGGTGTAGTTGCTTTCGTCAGCGAGGTGCGATGATCGACAAACGTCTCCAAATCGAACCACACCGGGAAGTAGAAGAACTATTGGAGAATATTGATGACTTGTTCTTCAGAATATAACCAGCCAGCAAAAAAGGTTGCAGGTAGAATCAAACAATAGTATAATTAGATTAGTTACTAATAATTTTCTTGGTGGCGCGGTGTTATGACAGCCCTTGAACCTGTTATCTTCAGAGACCTCATCGACGCGATCGCTACTTTGCCGATTATCAACTTTCCCGAAAATTCGAGTCAGTTGAATAGCAATAAGGGCAAAGTAAGTTGCAACAAGCGCCTCCGATTGTCCAGAAAGCAATTGAGCCTGACTTTGTTTGCCATCAAAGAATAGAAGCCAGTTAGCCTACTTGACGTAAACGACCTTTCGTCCAATAATGAAAGAACTTACCCTTTGAGGGCTGCGCCGTGAAGGTTCAAGGGAATGGGCGCGCTAAGATTTTGACGCCCGCAGAAATTGACCGACTGTTTGACCGGGGTTTTATTACAGCAAGAGACAGGCTTTTGTTTGCTGTAACTTTTTACTGCGCCTGCCGGATTTCAGAGGCGTTAGCTTTAACAACTCACGACATTGTTGGGGGGTCAGTCACGTTGCGGAAAGCGACGACAAAGGGGAAATCAGCAACGCGAACGCTGCCGCTTCATCCTATGCTGGGTAAGTATTTAAAGGCTTACAATCCAGATGTAGGTTTTTTGTTTCCGGGGCGAGAGGGTACGAAGCCTTTGACGCGCTCTTTTGCAGATTTGATTTTTAAAGAAGCTTGCAAGCGGGTAAGAATTGAGGGAGCTTCCACACATTCCATGAGGCGGACAGCACTCACGAACTTGAGCAATGCGGGGGTGCCTCTGCGGGTGATTATGGAGATTTCGGGACACAAAAATTTGTCAAGTCTCCAGCGTTATTTGGAGGTACAGCCAGAACAGCTTGTCAAGGCGATCGGGCTTTTGAAGTGAGGCGACAGAGTTCAATATTTTCCTGTCCTTCAATATTACCGGAGTTTATAGATATTCCGAAACCGACAGCATTCAGCATCAAACAGCAACTTAACCATTCCCGTTCCGCTATTCCGTCCTTTCAATCCAATAATTTCAGCCGTTCCCCTATCAGGAGAATCAGGATTGTAATAATCGTCCCTGTAAACTCCAAGCACAACATCTGCATCCTGTTCAATTCCACCAGAGCCACGCAAATCCGATAAACTCGGACGCTTGTTCGTGCGAGTTTATACCCCGCGATTGAGCTGAGAAAGCAGCACAACCGGCGCGTCAGGCAGGGGGAACGCATCTTATTGAACGCTGTTCATCGGTGGTGAGTATATTTTGAGATAAATTCACCATTCTTAGAAGCTACAGACACGCTTTGTAATGACTTTTTATAGAAAACAGTAACTGATTAATGGTGGTTTTTACGCTCGCTGCTCATTTTGAGACAATAAAAATATTACAACTACTGTTTACAAGTTGTATAATAGTCAGTAATGAGTTAGGTCAAGAGAATTTAGTTAACTGCAACAGCGAGGATTTTAGTAAAATAGTCATCATCCCACCATGCTCGAAGTCGCTTATTTTTTGCTTTACTTTTTGAGGTTTTTTGTTGATTCAAAAGATTGAGCGAGATGTCTCTTTTGAATAGCAAAATTTTGCGGAGCATGATCTTTTCTGATCCGACAATCATCTTCACGAAAACCCACATCTAATACCGAATGTAAACGAGTTTTTATTCCCCAATGGCTGCGGACTGATTCACCAAAATGAGAGAGCATTATTTGGTGAACCACTAATGTAATAACGAGTTTCAATAGTTGTTTTTCCCTTCACTATTCTCACGGATTCTATCATACCTATACTATGAAGTTTCTCCCATTGATTGTCTGGGTCAATCAGCTCCTTGATGTCACTTAACATTACGTGATGTCGGATTTCTGAGCGCCCGTGATTACTCTCTTTCTTGGTTGAATAAGCTGTATGTGTAAATCCCGAAAATCCTTGCCTAAGTGCTTGTTTAAATAACTCTTCTACTCTGGCATACAGGGATGGTTGGTTCTTTTTTAAGGTGATTACGTAATCTCCTCCTTGTTCTACTATTGACTTGAAAATTGACTTCTGACAGCCCATGCATCAATCGTGACAATCCTTCCGTTTAATTTTAATACTTTGAGTAAAGCCGGAATAGCTGTGATCTCATTGGATTTTTTATCAACTTTAACTTGTCCTAAAACTAATCTTTGACTGGTTGCCCAAGCACTGACCATATGAATTGCTTTTTTATCTCCTCCCCGATCGTAAGAATGGCGAAGAGTTTTGCCATCAAGTGCGATTACTTCTCCTCTCCTTTAAGTAGCTAATAGATTGAACCCAACTCAAAAAACATTTCTGAAATTGCTCGCCTGTTGAGGCGAGAAAATACTCGCGCAATTGTGTCGTGGGTCGGTATGCCATTCGGCAATTCTAAAAATTTCTTTAACCATTCGTATTTGGCTCGCCCATAACTTTCGATATCCACCCATGTGTCAGCGCCGCAAATCACGGCACAAATTGAAAGGGTGATAATATCAATTAATTGATGATGTCTCGTCCGCTCAACTCGCTTGATCTTCTAAGTCGGAAAAATGGTCGGAAATGGTGATTTTAGGCTTGAGTCTGATACAGGGTAAACTCTAATTAAATATTTTGTAGGTACTCAATAATTCTTCTCCAATATACCAGATTATGTTAACATAAAGTTTAGATGCGTTCGCCCTGCTCACATTCCCGATCCATAGCCAATGCAAGCTCTGTAAGAACCGGAATTGTTGCATGAATTGCATCGTCTCAACGGTACTCCTAAAGAAGTTATATAAAATTACGAAATGATGCAACTACTGATTCCTTTTGTGCGGGCAGATTTAGCAATTGATGAAGTCTATGTTTATACTAACGAAGCGCCATTAGAATGTCTGATTACTGTAATTGGTGGTTTGCAAGACCGCGAAACGAGTCCCGATATTATTGAAGCTTGGAACACACATACAATCGCTTTTTGTTCGCCGCAAATGTTTCCATACCATCACTTTTTTTTGAAGAGATATCACTTGCTTTTGCTTCAAGCTACTTGTCAAAAATTGCACCAAAGTTTATAATTTTTCACGGCTTATAATTAATGATAAATACTAATATAATTGAGTGGAAAATACCCCCGAAAGACCTAATACTTAATAGGGATGAAGTTCATGTTTGGCGCGTTGATCTGGAGATGAGAGCATCTTGCCTACAAAGCTTGCAGGAGACTCTCTCTACTGACGAACTTAAAAGAGCAGAGCGTTTTTACTTTCAGAAAGACAGAGCGCATTTTATCGCAGCTCGTGGTATTCTCCGGAAAATTTTGGGTTGCTATCTCAATAGAAATCCTAACGAACTGCGGTTTAGCTACAACCCCTACGGAAAACCATCTTTAGTTACCGCAGGCTCCGAAGATAAACTTTACTTCAATTTGTCTCACTCTCACGGAATTGCTCTCATTGCTGTGGCTCAAAATCGAGAAGTTGGCATTGATATTGAACACATTCGTAAAGATTTTCCCTACCAGCAGATAGCCGAAAGTTTTTTTTCGGCTTTTGAAAACGCCGTATTGCGCTCCCTCCCCGAACATCAACAACTGAGAGCTTTTTTTACTTGCTGGACTCGCAAAGAAGCCTACATCAAAGCGGTAGGTAAAGGTCTTTCAATTCCTTTGAATGGATTTGATGTCGCGATCGCGCCGGGAGAACCAGCAGCACTGTTAAACTTTCTTGAAAATCCACAAGAAGTTTCCCGATGGTCTCTGATTGAGTTAATCCCCGGTTTAGATATGGTAGCAACTCTTGCCGTTGAGGGCGATCGCTGCCAAATCCTCTGCTGGCAGTGACAATACTCCTCTCTCTGGCTAATCCCTAATAGCTATACTTTGCACGGTCTATCACCGTGCTTTTTCACCACCCCCAAGAATAGTAAAATTGCCACAAGCAGAAAAGAAAAGTAGTTCCGATGGTTAAAAAAAGCATAACCGTACTATAAAAAGAGCCTAAACATTATTAAAAGGTGGTTTGCAGAGGTAGTATGATATTTTGAATAAAGAACAAATATCACTCTTTTGTCACTCTCCGAAAACAGAAATCAAAAGCAATGTTTAAAACTCTTATTGGGATGGGGTTTGTAGCTTTATTTTCTACTATGATAAACATAATCATTGCTTTTTGTTAAACTCTTTCCCTGCAAGGATTTCAGATTATCATAAGAGTGAGAGTAACAGAAGAGGGATATAGCAGTCCTAAATCAGTCGCAAATTGATCGAGACTAGAATCCTTGTAGTGTGAGCATCTTTCTCGCATATGGCGCAAGCAAATCATTTAGGATTGCTATAACGGAATAGTTGAGGGAGTAATAAGTTAAAACTGTAAAAACGCAGTGGATTCGGCTTTAGGAATTTTTAAAACTTTGAAATACGAGATTTGGTTTTTTGGCATTTTTCTAAAAATTTAGCATACTAAATACGGAAGAAACATATAAATGACTACACTACTAGCAATTTTATTGATGAATTTCTTAAAATAATCTGAAATTACAGAGGTACTAAAATCCGGGTATTAAGGTGATTTCTGATAAATATTTTACCAGCTAAGGAATGAAAAATTAATAACTTGACGAATCGTCAGATATAATTTAAAATAGGGATAGGTTCATTATTTGACCAAAATCGAGTTCAAATTGCAACTTTTTTTGTATTTCTAAACTATTTTACCTTGAAACCCATGTTTTATTCTAGTTCAATTGAGTCAGAAATGAAGAAGTTTTATAACTCTTTATCAGAGAAAGATAAAAGAAGGTCTGCAGCAGTAGAGGCTCAAAAATTGGGGCGGGGTGGAATTAGCTATATAGTACGACTTTTGGTAGTGCCCTGAAGGAAAGGATCAAGAGAATTAAACTGAATTCAAAGAAAGTAGGTGTTTAGAGTTGTAAATTAGCATTGTAATGATGCACAAACCGCCAAATTGCAGCAATATGATTTTCTAATTTTTTAGAGAAGGCTAGGCTCTTTCTTACCA
>NZ_JAEQCB010000002.1:0-94290 GCF_020738785.1 Microcoleus sp. PH2017_05_CCC_O_A
CGAGAAGCTGGAGAAACAAATATGGCACAGGCACAACGGCTCGCTGGCTATGGTCTAGACGTTTTGAAGAAGCTGTTTAGAATGAAATAGCCCTGGCATGGAACGTCAGTCTTTGCTTGAATTGGCAGGAGTGAGAACCCCTGCGGCTCCAGATATCAATCTCAGCGACAGCAACAATGTAATTCTTCCTAAAGTTGCAATAGATTACCGTTTTAATCCCAACGTATTGATCTACGGTAGCATCGGTCGCGGATACAAGAATGGGGGCTTTAGTTCGCTTCCCAGCACTCCAGAAGCTGCTGCATTCGACCCCGAACGCAGTTGGACTTACGAAATTGGGACAAAAACCAACTGGTTTAACGATCGCCTTCTAGCTAATTTATCTCTGTTCTACACGCGAGTCAAAGATTATCAAGTCATTGACTTTATTCCTCCCAATATATCCTCAATTACTAATGCTGAATCTGCGAATATTTGGGGTTTAGAAGTAGAAGTAAAAGCACAGCCAGCAACAGGACTTAACTTAAATGCAGGATTGGGATATACAAATGCCAAATATGACAGATATACCAATGGAGCTGGAATAAATTTGGGAGAAAATAGGCTATCAAACACGCCAGAACTCACCTACAATTTAGGAGCGCAGTACCGCAGTCCTAATGGATTCTTTAGCAGGGTTGAGTTACAAGGATTTGGCACTACTTTTTTTGAAGAAACCAACCAAGCAAAACGGAGTCCCTTTGGTTTAGTAAATGCCAGAATCGGCTACGAGTTTGATAACTTTGGGATTTATTTATTTAGCAATAATTTGTTTGACAAAACCTATCTCACTTCGAGTTTTAAAAATCGCTTTGACGGCGATCGTTTCTACGGTGGTATTGGCGAAGGTAGAACTATTGGAGTTCAAGTCACAACGCAATTTTAGTCAGTAGGAGAAACATATGACAAGCAGCAAAAATCAACAATTCGATGTAATCATCTTAGGTTCAGGACTGGGTGAAAACATCTCCTAAACCTGATGTTAAGAAGTATTTTGATTTCAAGATCGGAGATATGGCGCGCTATCTTTTAGTCAATCAGTAAACAGGAGATCGATTTATGTCTGAGTCAAATGTTCAGTTAAGCGGTGTACCGCGCACAATGGTTTTAACTCTGCGAGGGCGTGCGGACGAACACGATCGCCCCGACGGTTTATTTCAAGACGATCGCGCTGCTGCATGGATAAAATCTTTGCCTTGGGATAAGGAACTAGAGGAATTTTACAATCCAGTATCTCAAATTGCTTGGGCTGTGCGGGCCAAACTATTTGATGAAGTTGCCGAACGTCATATTGCTAATTTTAGGTATCCATTAATTGTAGAATTGGGTGCTGGTTTATCGAGTCGCTATCATCGTGTCGGCAAGGACCGATCGATCTGGATCGATCTCGATCTTCCCGTCGTGACTGAAATTAGACAACAGTTAGACACCGAGACAAACGAACATCAATTTATCCGCAGTTCGGTGATGGATTTTAATTGGATGGACGCACTACCCAAAAGGGAACCTGAAAGCATTTTGTTCATTGCTGAAGGATTGCTGATGTACTTTGAAATTAACGAGTTGCAGCAGTTAATTAACGAGATGCGCCGCAAGTTTCCCGGTGCAACTTTGGTAATGGACGTAGTAGGAAACTCTAGTAAAAAAACTGGCAGTAAATTGGCTCAACTGGGAGCACCGATAAAGTGGTATGCCAGAGATGAACGAGATGTTGAAGCTTTGGGATTGTCGCTAGTAAACGTTCGATCCTTTTTTCGATCGTACCCGGAACGTTGGCCTTTGATGGTGCGCTTGCTTTCTTGGATTCCTTATATTCGCAATGGCTGTCTGGTTGTGGAAACCAAACTCAATCCGTTGGTGCAAACAATTAATCAGTGAATTTTGAATCATGAATGTACTGAATTCGGAAACAAAGCAGAGCATCTTATTAGATTTAGTGAAACAGCGACTGTTGCCAATTTGTCTCTCAATCGGTATGGCTGCGATCGGTACATTGCTGGGGCTAGTGCCGTTTGTTCTGATTTATTTGATGGCGATCAAGTTACTCAATCCGCCAATTGACCGAAACTATATTTGGATATTGGCTGCTGTTAGTGTAGCTGCCATTTTTTTCAAGTCTTTGTGTAAGAGTTTAGCAATATCCATTTCTCACCGTGCAGCTAATGCGATAATCTGCGACGTGCGATTGGCGATCGCCCAAAAGTTAAATCGGGTTCCCTTGGGTTACTTCAATCAAAACTCGATCGGTCAAATTAAAAAGATTATGGCAGACGATGCTGAAAATCTTGAAGAGGCTTTAGGTCATATTTTACCAGATTTCGTATCTGTCACAACATTAGTTTTGCTGACAACCATTTATCTATTTACTGTTGACTGGCGGATGACTCTAGCAACACTTGCTGTTTTTCCGATCGCCCTTGCAGGTCAAGCTTGGTCAGTTCAAGCTGCTGTGAAACCCCTTTACAAACCGTTTCACGATTCCCTGGAAGACATGAATAGCACGATCGTTGAATACGTGCGGGGAATGAAAGTAGTTAAGGCATTCGGGCAAACAGCAACGTCCTACGAAAAATACGAAAATGCTGTCAATCGCTATCACAAAATTTACCAAGAATGGGTTTGGAAATCCTTACCCGGTTTATCAGTATTTTTTGTCGGTATCACGGCTAATATCGTTACCATTTTACCAGTAGGAACTTGGCTTTATCTTTCTGGCAGCATCGATATGTCAACCTTAATTTTGTTTTTGGTTTTAGGTTTGAGTTTCAATGCACCGCTGTCTAAACTGATGTCAATTCTCTCAGACGGATATTATATGTTTGAGGGTATGAAGCGTATTGAAGGAATTTTCAACGAGCAAGCGTTGTCGGTGTCAGAGTGCGATCGCCAACCGGAAAACTCTAGCGTTGAATTTCGTAATGTTGCCTTTAGCTACAACGAAAAACAGACACTTCGCGACATCAGTTTTACCGCAAAACAAGGAACTGTAACTGCTTTTGTCGGGCCTTCTGGAGCAGGAAAAACGACTGTCGCACGGCTAATTCCCCGGTTCTGGGATGCAGATAGCGGTGAAATTCTCATTGGTGGGGTTAACGTTAAGGATATGTCTTTTGAAACTCTGATGTCGCAAGTAGCATTCGTGTTTCAAGATGTATTCTTATTCCAAGATACTATTTGGGAAAACATTCGCTTAGGGAACCCAAAAGCCAGCAATGCAGAAGTTATTGAAGCAGCAAAAATGGCTCTAGTTCACGAATTTGTTGAGGCCCTGCCGCAAGGTTATCAGACTATTGCGGGTGCGCGAGGTGCTAAACTCAGCGGTGGACAAAAACAGCGAATTGCGATTGCGCGAGCTATCTTAAAAAATGCTCCAATTGTTGTATTGGATGAAGCTACAGCTTTTTTAGACCCAGAAAATGAGGCCAAAATTCAAGAAGCGATCGGTAGTTTGATTCAAAATAAAACTTTAATTGTCATAGCTCACCGACTATCAACTATTACCGAATCTGACCAGATTATTGTATTAAATAAAGGTACGATAGTCGATCGAGGTCGCCATTCCGAACTGTTGCAAACAAGTGAGTTATACGGCAAAATGTGGCAGGCTCATAACACGGTGCAAGACTTAGAGCTTAATGCAATAAGACTTACGCAAGAACACAGTATTTCTGTAGTTGCAAGCGAAGCAAAGTAACTTCAGCCTTGGTTTTTATTGAGGCAATACTGTAATATCCATAATTGACAGCAAAGATACAGCACTTCCGGCTATTATGAAGCACAGTTTTACTCGTATCCCTTTCCTGTCCTAACTTTCGATACTGTCTGCGTACCTCATAGCAGCCGGAAGTGCTGTATTAACATGATAGTTACAATCGCGGGTAAATAAACAATGATTTCCTTTGTAAAACAACTCTACAATCTAGGCACAAAACAAGATAAATCGGATCTAGTTGTGGCAACACTACTAAAATTAATCTCAGCATTATTCACGAGCACACCTACGGTATTTCTCTACTTAATTTTGCTAGATTTATTCGATGAAAATATTGACGTTTGGAAATTTGTTTATTTGATAATTGGTGTAGCAGCTTGCATTCTGTTACAGTCGATTTTTGGTTACCAAGCATACCGTATTTACAGCAGCATCCAAGCCCGCATTGCTGGCAGAATCCAAAACGAGATAGGCGATCGGATTCGCAAACTTTCAATGGGGGTTTTTTCAGAGATGAATGCCAGCACGATCGACACAATTGTGACCGCTGATGTGATGAAAATTGATTATATGTATGCCTTTCCAACTATAGTTGATGCTATTAGCATACCTGCTTTTATTGCTTTGTTTTTATACTTTATAGATTGGCGGATGGCCATAGCTACAGTAGCAGGAATTCCGTTGGCTATCTCGATTTATAACTGGAGTCAAAGTCGGCTCAAAGAACTGACTCAACTCCAAGCAAAATCGCAAATCCAGAGCAATTTACAAATCATGGAATATATCGATGGAATTGGAGAAATTAGGGGATTCGATCGAACGGGGATGCAATTCCAAAAGCTCGCTGTAGCTGTTAAGGATAGCAGAGAAGCTAACATTAATTTAGCCACAAAGTTAGCACCCGCAGACGTAGCTTTTAACACAGCTTTAGAATTAGGTTTTGCTGCACTTTTGCTGTCAGGAACCTATTTGCTTTTGCAAGGTCAATTGACTGTACCAGTTTTTCTGATGTTTTTGGTGCTGGGTTTGCGATTTTACATCCCCTTGCAAAAAATTGACGAATTATCTCGCAATCAGCGACAAGCAAGTGAAGCGATCGCCCGTATATCTAACTTGCTGGAAGTTCAGCCACTCCTTGAAGTAAAAGAAGACAAAACTTTAGAACAGTTCGATATAGAGTTTAAAAATGTTTCTTTTAGCTATGAAGAGATTCCTGTGCTGCAAAACATTAGCTTCACGGCAAAACAGGGGAGGGTAACGGCACTTGTCGGCCCTTCTGGCTCTGGCAAAACAACTATTAGCAACTTAATTGCTCGGTTTTGGGATGTCAGTAATGGCGATATTTTAATAGGTGGAGTAAATGTCAAAGATTTAAAAAACGATACACTACTATCATATATTAGCATAGTGTTTCAAGACGTTTACTTGTTTAACGACACTATACTCAACAATATCAAGTTTGGCAATTCTAATGCTACGCAAGAGCAAGTGGAAGCAGCAGCTAAAGCTGCAAGGTGTCACGAATTTATTTTAGAATTACCCGACGGATACAACACTCCTGTCGGTGAAGGCGGATCTGCACTTTCTGGCGGAGAGAAGCAGCGAATCTCGATCGCCCGAGCCATTTTAAAAGATGCGCCGATCGTGCTGTTGGATGAAGCTACAGCATCGATCGACCCGGAAAATGAGCTGCTAATTCAACAGGCGATCGACTCTTTGGTGCAATCAAAGACGCTAATTGTTATTGCACACAAACTCTCAACTATTAAGAATGCCGACCAAATTTTAGTAATTGAAGGCGGCAAAATTATTGAGCGGGGCAATCACGGCGAATTAATTAAAAACGGCAATCTTTATAGTCGCTTTTGGAGCGATCGACAACAAGCCAGAAGTTGGAAAATTGAAGTTTGATAAGGAGTAAAAAATGTTGGATGCTGACCTGTTATTTGACGCTACATTTTATCTCAACCAAAATCCCGGTGTAGCGGCAGCAGTAGAGCAAGAGACATCTCCAAAATAGTAACATTCGTGGTAAAATAACATCATAAAGCTTTTTTAACACCGAAACATGACCGACATACTAAATCATATTGAAGAGCATCCTCAAGAAACACAGCGATTAATTGGTTTGGATTATGAACAACTACAACAATTAATTCAAAACGCGGAACGATTACATCATGAAAAACAAGCTTTACTAGAATCAAAGAAAATTAGAATTATTGCTAGTGGAGGCGGGCGTAAATCAAAATTATCTATGCGGGAACAAATAATTTTAACGTTGGTCTATCTGAGGCATATGACAACCTTTCAACTTCTGGGCATCCAGTTTGGAGTAAGTGAATCTACAGCTAATGATACGTTTAATTATTGGTTGCCTCAATTGCGAGAATTGCTACCATGTAGCTTACTTGAGCAAGTAAAAAAAAACGCTGCTGACTATGAAATGGTCAAGGAAATACTCACAGAATATGAATTAATAGTAGATACCTACGAACAAGTCAGAGAAAGACCTGGAGCTCAAGATGAACAAGAAAAATATTTTTCAGGTAAGAAGAAAAATCATACATTTAAAAGTCAAATAATTGTCATGCCAGATGGTAGAGATATCGTTGATGTTGTGGCACTTAAACCTGGACCGAAAAGCGATATAACTTTATTCCGAGAAGAACGCTCACAGTTTGACCCTCAACAAAAATTCAAGGGAGATAAAGCTTACGTTGGAGAAGCTTTAATGACAACTCCTATGAAGAAACCCAAGAATCGAGAATTAACAACTGAAGAAGAAGAACAAAACAAAGCATTTTCTGGCAAAAGAATCTTTGTTGAACATCGAATTCGCTCCCTCAAAATATTTCGAGTTCTCCAAGAAAGATTTAGGTTAAATCCCCAGAAATATGAGGAAGTAGTTTTGACGATTTGTGGAATAGTAAGGTTGCGAATTAGAGCGCTAATATTACAATGATAAATATCTGCTACATCATCAGGTTAAAATCAACACACATAACTAGATATTTTGGCTTAATTATCAACAATAAATATCTCAAAGCCTTATTAGAGCGTACAGAGTCGCTAATTTATGATGATTGCATTTACGTCTTACAGCCTAGTTACACAAAGGCTTTAACTGTTTTTGGAGATGTCTATTCTAAGTTTCCCACGATTCCAGGCCAATGCAAATACTACCCTTGACAATTTCCCTTTTTCCTTAACTTGTCACCAATGATCGTCCGTAGATTATTTTTGAATCTGACCTTGTTGCCAACTTCCTTTGTTGAGCAGGCTCAGCATACACCTTGACAGGGCTAGTTGAAAAAAGCATAATTTTACCACAAAAAGATCGTAATAAATGACTACACTACGAGCAATTTTATTGATGAAATTATTAAAATAATCTGAAATTACAGAGGTACTAAAATCCGGGTATCAAAGCCTGTATTTACTTTTTAATCAGGCTTACAGGCTTTTTTAGTACATCTGCACGGGATAATTTCAGTTTAAAGGTATGAAGAAATACAAATTAGGAATTATATTAGCTCCCTACTTTGTGGTAGCAATCCCTAACTTAGCTCCCTTAATTCGGCGCAATCTATCCATGACTTCCACAACATTTCCGTGATTGACGCTTTTATCCGCATTCAGCACAATTAAGGAGCTCGGATTTGACCCCATCACCTGTCGCACCGTACTCTCAATCTGGTCTAAGTTGACTGACTTTTTATCAACCATTAATTTTCCCTGAGCATCGAGCGTGACGGTGATTTTAGAAGGCGATTCCTGAACTTGAGAGGTTGCTGCTTTCGGTAAATTTACAGGCAAACCCTCGGATTTGGATAAAGACAGGGAGGAAATAATGAAAAACGTCAATATGGCGAAAACCACATCAATTAGTGGCACGATATTAATTTGGGCAATATTATCAGGTTCATCGGGTAGGCGCATAGTTAGATTCTCTTGATAGTTTTTCGTAGCGGTGACGGTACAATAACTCTAGCTGACCTCCAGATTCCTGAATAAAAGCTATCTGCTGTAGGTAAAAACCGCGAAACATATTGGCAAATAAAAGCGTAAAGATTGCCACGACTAACCCCATTGCCGTAGAAACGAGGGCTTCGCTAATCCCACCGGTAACGCCTGCGGCATTGGTGCCTCCGGCATCTCCCAGTTTCAGAGAATCAAAGGTGGTAATTAACCCCAAAACTGTTCCGAGCAACCCAAATAGTGGGGAGAGGGTGATAATGGTGTCAAATATTGTATTGAATCGCTTCAAAATGGGGATTTCTGCCTGAGCTGCACTCTCTAAAACCAAACAAAATTCTTCGATGTTGGGCGAGTCTAATTCTAATGCTTCTAAAAAAATTCGGGCTAAGGGCAAATCGGCGTTTACTTGTAATTTTTTGATGGCGGAATCGGGGTTTTGACTGTAGAGTTGTAGCACTTCCCTCACGACTCGCCGCTGCCGCCGATTCACTCTAAACCAAAAAGCAAGACGCTCTAAAATCAGCGCGACTGCTGCGATTGATGAGGCCAACAGCGGCCAAGAAACAATGCCCCCAGCGCGAAAAATGTAAATGAGATTATCCATTGGTTTGTACTCTCGTTAGCTGTTTTGAACGATCCAAGCTGCCTCATGGTGCAACGCCGCCCGATCGAATGCTGGTATAGTTTCTGCGTCAAGTCGGCACAATTAAACAGTTGACAGTTGACAGATGACAGATGAGTGCGAAGTGAGAAGAACGGAGATTTAAATTCCGTTCTGATCGCAATCTGCCGACCTGAGTAAGGGCTTCAAACCCCTGCCCCGTCGGTGATTCAGACGGAGAATTGTTTCACTCAAGCGCGATCGCACAAACGCACTACCTGTATTTGACTATCTTCATCTGTACCCAAAATGCTCCTACTGCGATCCCGACCGATTTTTCTGCCAATGCTTTTTTGCTAAATATATGCGTTAGGACTTGACAATAGTCTTCAATAATTTAAAAGATTCTCAACTAGGTTTCCACAAAAATCAGGCAATGTCAAGCGATCGCCCAGAAATCTTTAATAAATAATAGTTATCTGTTTTATGATAACTATTATAAATAGTTATCATGTTTTTCTCTAAAAAGCTTGAGAATGTTGAAATTTGTTGGTAAATTCGGGGGTAGAGTATTGCAGTTAAAGAATTTTGGAAGCTGGCCCTGCCAGAATCAGAACATTGACAGCGCCCATGCGAGCCACACAGGCACACCCAAAAGAAATGCCCAGGGGTGGCGTCTAGTCGCTCTATCAAAATTAAATAAATGAAAATTAATAGCAAGAGTCTTGAACAGGGTGACAGTCTTCTTATAGGATAAGTAAGTTCATCAGTGATAGCAAGCTCAACCCGCAGTTGGTAGCTTGTTTCGGGTTATGTGGGGGAGCCAGCGAGGATGTTGCCAACCCATCAATAAAGGAGATCGATCGGGCATGAGTTTTTCAAATTTTTCGGCGACGCAAAGACAACAACAAGAAGAAGCTCTCAAAAAAGTGCTGGCGATCGGTTTTATCGCCTCAACCTTACTGCACGGTGTCGCGCTGCCGCTGAGCCTCAACTTGGTCAAACCTGCTGAATTTGCAGAGGATGCCATTGAAATTGTTGTGCTTGATGAGCCTAAAGTAGAGGAAACCGAGCCAGAGCAGGCTATTCCAGAAAAGGTTTCTCCCCCGACTGAGACGTTCAAACCAGAACCGCCACCAGAGCCAACTCCCCCAGAGGAGCCACCGGTAGCGGCAACGCCACCGCCGATTCCAGAGGAGCCATCGGTAGCAGCAACGCCCCCGCCGATTCCAGAGGAGCCAAAGGTAGCGGCAACGCCACCGCCGATTCCAGAGGAGCCAAAGGTAGTGGCAACGCCACCACCAGAGATTAAGAAAGAGCAGCCCTTAACGGAAACTTCGCCACCAACTCCTGTGGAGCCTTCCCCCCCACCTCAACAGGATTTCAATTCCCCAGAAACTCCTAAAACCCCGATCGCCAACGAACCCAAAAATCCCTCGCCCGATCCTCCAAAAATTGATAGCCCCAGCACAACTGCTCCCCAGCAATCGCCTCCGAGCGAACCACCCGTTACCGCCTCCCGCCCCAAGGGCGCTGGCAGTTCCACAGACTTTACAAAAGATGCTGGAAATCCCAACTCCTCCGACAGCCCTGAAAAAAACAACCCGCTCTCGCCATCTGCTTCGGCGGGTAGCGGGGAACCTTCTGATGAGGCATTAAATCCTGCTTCCGGCCCCATACAGCGATCGCCCCAAACTGGCTCGCCAGTCACAGCTACTAGGCCAGGAGGCGGTAGTAACTCTGGAAATGCGATCGGGGATCTCACAAACCCCTCATCCTCTAATAGCCCCGGAGGCGGAAGCCCCGCCAGCGAAAGCGAAATATCTTCCTCAGAGCCATTTGCGGCTGGTTCGGGGCCCTCGCCCCGATCGCCCGCGGCTGGCCCGCCAGTCACAGCCACCAGGCCAGGAGGTGGCCGCAATTCGGGAAATGCGATCGGGGATGCCACAAACCCCTCATCCTCTAATAGCCCCGGAGGCGGAAGCCCCGCCAGCGAAAGCGAAATATCTTCCTCAGAGCCATTTGCGACTGGTTCGGGGCGATCGCCCCGATCGCCCGCGGCGGGCCCGCCAGTCACAGCCACCAGGCCAGGAGGCGGCCGCAATTCTGGAAATGCGATCGGGGATGCCAGAAACCCGGTCGGAAGTCCCTCGAACTCACCATCCGGTGGGAGTGGAACTGGTGGGGGGCTTTCTTCAGAGCCATTTGGCAGTGGTTCGGGTGCGGTGCCAAAGCCGACAAATCCAGGAGGCGGGGGGAGTCCTTCGCGTCCGAACGGCCCGGCTCCAGGTACTTGCATTAGCTGCGGTAAACCTGAATATCCGAGCGCAGCCAGACAAGAAGGGCGACAAGGCCGAGTGGAAGTCATGTTTGACGTTGACCCCAACGGTAAGGCATTCAACATCGCGATCTTGACTTCGAGCAAGTACGACGACTTCGATCGCGCAGCGATTAAAACAGTAGAAAAATGGAAATTTGCCTCATCAGAGAGCGGCATTCAAGGAAAAACAGCATCCATTACCTTCCGGCTCAATGAGTAGGGATTTTTTTGAGACTCTCGCAATTTGGCTGGGAATTCTATAGCACCGTCCCTGGAATAGCAAAGTTAAAAGTTGAATTTTTTGTGAATTATGAATTTGAGAATATCGTCAGCAAAATTAAGTAAACTTCAGCGAGTTGGACTCGCTCTATTAGTTGGTTCCAACTTGGGAATGGCTCAGTTATTTGCAAACCCTCACAGCGCAATGGCAGGAGTGATTACTTTACCCGATGGCGGACGTTGCGAGGGAGAATTGAGTGAGGGAAAACTCAGCGGCCCCGGCACCTGTCAATATGCTAATGGCGATCGCTACGAAGGCCAATTTCTCAACGGCAAACCTCACGGTAAGGGCACTTATACATTTAAAGCAGAAGGTCGATACCAAGGAGAATTTGCGGATGGGGAATTCAACGGTCAAGGTGTCCGCGAATTTGCTAACGGCAACCGCTATGAAGGGACTTTTAAAAACGGTGAGTTCGATGGAACTGGCATTTTTACCTCAGCTAACGGAATTCGTTACGAAGGCACTTTTACCAACGGTTCTCCCAGCGGTCGAGGGGCTTTTACTTTCAGTGACGGCACTCGTTGCGAAGGAGATATTAAGGAAGGAAAAGTTAACGGCAAAGGTGTCTGTCAATATGCCAATAAAAACCGCTACGAAGGAGAGTTGTTGAATAACTTGCCTCACGGACAGGGAACCTATACCTTTGCGGTCGGAGGCCGTTATGAGGGGCAATTTAGTGAAGGGCAATTTCACGGTAAAGGAGTTCGCGAATATCCGAACGGCAACCGCTATGAAGGAGAGTTTGTGAAGGGAAACACTCAAGGTCAGGGGTTGTTGACTTTTAAAGAAGGGGGACGTTATCAAGGGCCGTTTGACAATGGAGAATTTAGTGGTGAAGGTGTCCGTGAGTTCGCCAATGGAAATAGCTATAAAGGCACTTTTGTCAAGGGTAAGATGAGCGGGAAAGGAGTTTATGTTTTTGCGAATGGCGATCGCTGCGAAGGCGAATTTAACGATGGTCAGTTCAACGGTAAAGGTAAGTGTATCTATGCCAATGGCGATCGCTATGAAGGTCAATTCCTCAACGGTCAAAAACACGGTCAAGGTGCCTATGTTTATGCAGATGGCACTAAGGTAGAAGGAAATTGGCAACAAGGTCAAATTAAAAAATAATCTACGGGCGATCGATTTCATCTTTAACGTTTGAGTCGCAGTAAAAACCAACATCCCGCTATGTTTTAAAAGGCGATCTCCGTTTCCACATCACTAAACCAGTGATTGATAAAACTGCTGGCATTAAGCCGATGAAGACATAGAGAATGCGCGTAGCAAGTCCGCCAAAGGTGCCGTAGTGCAAATTAACGATCGTCACTAACACCTTAAATAGGGGATCTGGTTCAAGCACTTTTTCTGCTTTCAATACCTTGCCTGTAAAGCGATCGATCTCGACTGCACTCAAGTCAAAATGTCCCGTTGTTTGCTCTGGAAAACTTTTCTGAATAACTAGCTTATTTCCCTTGTCTTCGGGAAATTGGACATAGGAAATCTTGCCACCGGGAAGCGCTGCATCGGCTTTTTGAATTAATTGACTCAGTGCAATTGGTGTTTGAGTTTTATTTGGAACGGGTTTTGCTTGAACTTGACCGCCCCCTCCACCTAATAAAAACTGCGCTGCAATAATCGCTGAGCCGGTAAAAGCAAGGATGCTGAGCAGAATTGTTGTGAGGATACCACCGACATTATGCAGGTCGTAATTCAATAAAGGTGCGGGTGCCCTCCAACGAATTTTAAATCCGATTTTTAAGTTTCGCCAACCCGACCACAGTAACGTTCCGGTGATAGTAGTCAGCAATAGCAATCCACCTACAAAACCCATTGCAATATGACCGGGCGTTTTCAGCAATAGGGTGTAGTGTAAAGTGTGCATAAAACCGATAAACGATCGCTCCCACACTCTCGCACCCAACACCTTTGCTGTATAAGGATTCACATAGACTTCTAAATGATTTTCGTCTGGCAAATTACCGCCAAAGTTATAGGTATCTTGTGGTGTTTTGGGAAAGCGAACGAACGGCGCTTCCAGAGTTGGATAAGCTTGTTGAACTGATTCAAAAATTCGAACGAACGACGCTTTTTTGGGTTGCGGAATAACTTGCATTAAAACAGGATTTAATGCGCGATCGGCTTCTTGGCGAAAGACGATCGTGCTACCCGTCAAACCCGTGATAGTAAAGATTAATCCGAGGAGCAAACCAATAATACTGTGAATGTTGAGAACAAACTTGCGGAATTTCATTTTTGACCTCACTAAAAATGCACGGGAAATTAACCAATTACTGCGAATAGTTCGCCCATTTCGATATGTTATTGAATTTGATAATCAAGGAATTTTGGATTTGGAATTTACGACTTTAGATTGACCCCAAACAGTCAAATCAGAAGCTTGAGAATTTGGGATTTACGATTTGCGATCGGCGTTGAAACTTTCTTACTTATTTGAAACTTTTATCTTAAGTTGACACCAATCATCTCGGTTACTCTCCTTTGCCACATTTTGTTTTGCCACCACCGCAATAAGTCGCAAACCAAGGACTGAATTTAGCGGCATCTTCTTTATCGTTGGTCATATTCACAAGCGTTGCAAAGCTAGATGGCTTACTACCATAGCGAAAGTGCATATGTATTGGTTCACCCTTTGATGCACCGTGCGGCGGGATGAAACTGAGATACTGAAAGCGATTACAGCCTGGATCTTGCTTTTCCTGTTTCGCTAACTCAAATAAATCCCAAGCTATTTTGTACTCTTTGTAATACTTGGAATCGCCAGTTGCACCCATGTAGACGTACTGGCAGTTGCGCGCGATCGGTTTTTTACCGGCTGCATCTTTATAGAAGCTGAATTTCTCCATTTTCTCGACATCAATGCGTTTGGGATTGCGCGGATCTTTGACAGAGTTCTGGTGTTCTGTGTTGAGATTAAACACGCCATTAAATCCTAAATAAGGGACTTTATAGGCATTGATGGAGAGAATTTGAGTGGCTACAGGCGATGGGGACGCAATTGCCTGGGGCGCTTGCGGGGCTGTATTTTCAGAGGTACTAGAAGCATTTGTTGGGGCTGCCCCATCGGCCGTTTTATTCGCTTCAGGTATATCTGATGTGCCTTGACAGGCGATCACCACTACCGCAGTTACAGCTAGAATTGCCTTGAGTTGGAATCGTTTCATAGATATCTCCTGGGATAAAAAATTAGAGTGCGATCGATTCGTTGCCAACTCGCAAGTAGGGCTAATGCCCCTGTGCCAGCCCCAAATGCGAACGATCGCACCGTGGAGTCGCACTCATTATCATTTACAGCAAGCCTCTGGGGATACTCGTTCTTTCCATCTAGTTGCCTGACACGAGCAACCGTGCAATCCGAGTGCATTAACAAATCTTGATTTATTGATAACTATTTTCAATAAGTAAGTTACAATAGCTTATTGCTAATGTCAAGTCAAATTAATCAATAATTAATCTCAATAATTTTGGGACAGGTTTTGACGATCGCCCTCAAGCTAGAAGCGCGATCGCATCGACGAGCCCGCCAAATTATTGACTTTCCGACTGCTGCGCCTCCAGCAAAGCCTGCAAATCCTCTCCAGTAGCAAAATCCAACAGTGCCTCACTCAAATCTTCGAGCACGGGCAAGGGGAGATTGACAAGGCGCACGGGCATTTCCTCAGACAATTCTTGTCGTAACCGACGGGTTAATAATCGGATAATCAGCGCGCAGGCTTCTGCCTGTCGTCCTTCCTGCCGTCCTTCCGCCTTAGCTTCTTGATAGAATCTCGTTTCCTGCAATGTAATTCCCAACATCGACAATACGCTTGACTTTTACAATAAATTAATGCTAAAGAATTGCAATAATTGTGAAATCATGAGAATATAAATAGCAACAAGCTTAAGTTGATGTTGGGATTGTTGACAATCAATAGAGCTATTAGCTAACGACTAACAGTTTTTACTTAGTAACTAACTACTATTCACCCCCGATCGGGCACTGAGAGCTTAAAGTTTGCAGCGACTGAAAGCAGAGTCGGGTTTGCCAAAGATATTGAGGAGCAAGCATGAGCCTATCAAATTTTTGTATAGAACAGCGATTGAAAGAGCAGGAGGCTCTGAAGAAGTTTCTGATTTACTGTTTTGTCAGTTCAGTAGCCTTCCACGCCGGGCTAGGCGTCAGCGCCGATATCCTCTATCGCGCTGTTGAAGTCACACAAGAGCCAGTAGAGGTAGTTGCAGTTGAAGATACCAACTCGCAACTAGAGCCTGAACCGAAGGTTAAAAAAGACATTTCTGAGCCAGAACCCAAACTATTTGAAGGTTCTATGTTACAGGCCCCAGGGGCTGCCAAACCGGGCGAGTTAACCGCACCAGAACCTGCTGCTGGGAAAGCAACTTCTCCTGGTGGAGCTGCGGCGGAACCATCAGCTTTAGTTTCGCCACCTCAGCAGACTGAACAACCGCGATCGACTGTTCCAGCAGCCACGCCACCAGATCCAACAACTTCAGCACCACAGCCACAGCCAACCGTTGAAGCACCGCCTCCGGCACCAGCACCGCCTCCAGCACCAACAGCTCCACCAGCGACATCGGAGCCAAAAGCAGAAGCCGCACCGACTCAGCCAGCAGCACAGCCAGCACCAGAAGCGATCACACCTCCACAAACCACAACCTCTTCAACTCCAGCAGTTGAAGCATTTCCACAACCGACAGCCGATTCGGGCACGGGGGATCTCGCGCCCGATACTTCAACTCAATTCCCCACACCAGGAAACGTGGGTTCTGTAGCTAAGGGGCTAAAAGATTCCACGGAAGTCACAACTGGTACAGGTACGACGGCAACGGGTACGAGTACGGGTACAACCGCACCAAGTACAGGTACGGGCACAGGCATAGGTACGAATAGTGGGGGTACAAGCACAGGCACGGGTATAGGCACGGATATAGGCACAGGTACAGGCACAGGTACAGACACAGACACAGGCACAGGTACAGGCACAGGTACAGACACAGACACAGGCACAGGTACAGACACAGGTACAGACACAGGTACAGACACAGGTACAGGCACAGGTATAAGTACGGATACGGGTATAAATACGGATACGGCTACAGGTACAGGCACGGGTACAGCTACAGGCACGGGTACGGGTATAGATACGGATGCGGCTACGGGTACGGGTACGGGTACGGATAGTGCGACTACAGATATAGTTACTGGTACAGGTACGGCTACGGACAGCGTGGCTACGGGTACAGACACAGGTATCGAAAATTTACCAAACGATCTAGGCCCAACCGAAACTGCAACCAGAAGCATCAATCCAGAAGGAAACACAGGCAGTGGGGGTACTGGTTCGAGTGGATCGGGCGGGCAAGCTTGTCGCGGTTCGTGCGAATATAAATACGAACGCAGGGACTCATTAAGCGAAGCAACGGGCGATACTCGTTTGAGGGTCAAAGTAGATTCTAGAGGTCGAGCCGTTAATGTGGAGGTTTTAGAGTCCAGTGGCGATAAAGAAGCCGATCGCGCCGCCATTGAAGCTGCACGACAAGCTGAGTATCCTAAAGCAGAATCCGGTGATGAACGCTGGCATCGAGTTAGAGCCAATCACGGTATGGAAGGTTCAGGGCGTGCCAGCCAAAATCGCGATCGCGTGGAGCAACAGCAACAGGAAGCCAGTCGCGAGTGGGAAAGACCTTCTTCAGAGATAGTTGACGTTCCCCCCGAACCAGCTTATCAGGAGGCAGCACCCGCTCCCGAACCAGCTTATCAGGAGGCAGCACCCGCTCCCGAACCAGCTTACGAGCCACCACCGGAGCCAGCTTACGAGCCACCACCCGAACCAGCTTACGAGCCACCACCGGAGCCAGCTTACGAGCCACCACCGGAACCAGCTTACGAAGAGCCACCACCGGAGCCAGCTTACGAAGAGCCACCGGAGCCAGCTTACGAAGAGCCACCACCGGAGCCAGCTTACGAAGAGCCACCACCGGAGCCAGCTTACGAAGAGCCACCACCGGAGCCAGCTTACAGCTTACGAAGAGCCACCACCGGAGCCAGCTTACGAAGAGCCACCACCGGAGCCAGCTTACGAAGAGCCACCACCGGAACCCGCCGAGTAAATGTATTGTTTTTGTTCAAGCCCACATTCCGCACCCCCAACTGCGTGTGTGCCAGTTGAGGGTGCGGAATGTGGGTTGTAAGCTGATCGCGATCGAGCCTGGGGGGTAAGTTCCGCTTACCACACATGGGTTTAAGCTTTGCCCCCTATGGTTTTCAGGTGGGTTGTCACCCCTCCAGTAGAAAATGCACTCTTTGTGGAACGGCATCTTGCCTGTTCTTGAGAATGGAATGGTGCAATATCTTAGCAGACCCACCAGCGGGCGCATTTCATTCAAAAAATGACAATTATTATCAATAAAACTTTTGATTATTTGCTTGACATTGCTAGCAGAGTATTTTAATTTAATTAAATTACTGCAAATAATTAGTGATAAAGTCCTAGCTTATTGACCGCGACTATTTACTAATGGTTATACAGTAGCTCAGCTATTATTGGTGTGTGGTGAGTGTGAATATGAAACTATATCTACCGTTGGCGTGCGCTGCACTGCTGAGTATTGGTATGGGCCCGACTGTCGCGG
This sequence comes from Microcoleus sp. PH2017_05_CCC_O_A, assembly GCF_020738785.1. NCBI lineage: Bacteria > Bacillati > Cyanobacteriota > Cyanophyceae > Oscillatoriales > Microcoleaceae > Microcoleus > Microcoleus sp. PH2017_05_CCC_O_A. The sequence continues at coordinate 17,570 of NZ_JAEQCB010000002.1, forward strand.
CTGAGGCTGCTAGGGAGGACAGGGCTGAAGCCTCGCGCTCGATCGCCCTTAAACCAGGACCGATCGAGCGTCCGGGCGAATCAGAGGAATTGCTTCAACCATTACCCGATAGTGCTCTTGGGGAACGGTCAGAACTTTCCCTGAAGAAGTCGTCGATTAAAAGTGAGAAGCTTGAAACCAAGCAAACTGCGGCAGACCCCGATCGCCAACCCAATCCCCAGTTGACGCAAAATATTTTCAACTCCGACGATCACAACACCTCTATTCCCAATCCTCCACCATTCGCCACAGGGCGATCGATACCGACGACATCCATTCCTAAAGCGGACGAAATAGAACAACCCAGCACCAGCGCCCAAGGGCTATTGCGTCCGTCGGTACGGAGTTTCACAAGTTTGGACGATATTGTGCAAATCTCTCAATCAGTCGTACAAGTAACCGACGTGCGGCTTAACCAAACATCAAGGGGTTTGGAAATCATTTTAGAAACCGGAGGGCAACAATTACAAACTACTACTAGGATTCAAGGCAATACGGCGATCGTCAACATTCCCAATACAGTATTACAGCTACCAGATGGTAACGAATTTCGCGCTCAAAATCCAGCAGAAGGTATTACCCCTATTATCGTAACTCAGCTAGATGGTAATACTATTAGGGTCAGCGTGACGGGAGTTAACAGCATACCAACAGCACGGATAAATCAAAACGAAAACACTTTAATTCTCAGCATTTCGCCAGAAATAACAAATTTAGAATAACACGGTTTCAGGGGGAGTAAAAGTTGTCTTCTAGGCAAGCATTCCCATTCCACCGTTCAAGAATATGTATCGCCTGAGTCTGGCTAAGTTAGGATAACTGCAAGCTTTTTTAATGATATCATTGTCGTCATTAGTGTCAACAACTAGGTCAAAAGTAGTCACAGACTGCTGTTTAACCTTTTTGAGCGGGAGCGTAAAAATTATGATCGATCGTCGTCGGCCATGTAGCGGTTTGGCAATTTTATTGAGTTTATCGTTAGCTGCTTGTACGAGCGTCAATACACTGCCATCATCGAGTCCTAAAGCTCGGGAAACGGTTGCTCAATCTAGTCCCAGCACTAACTTTAATAAAGAATCAGTTCAAAGGGTAGTTGCTCTCAGTTCTTTAACTGCTGATATTATTTATCGATTAGACGAAACTAAATTAGTTGGAATGCCTGAAAGTCGAGTGTTCAGCGGGGATAAAAGACTGGAAAAAATTCCGCGCGTTAGTGAAGAACGCACGCAACCAAATCTCGAGAAAATCGTCGCTCTCAAACCCGATTTAGTTGTCGCTGTAGCAGGCTTTCACGACCAAACCGCACAAAAGCTCAAAGAATTGGGAATTAACACTTTATTAACTAATGCCGATAGCTGGCAATCTCTGGAAGAATTGACTAAAACTTTAGCAAAGTCGATCGGTGCTAATTCAGAACCCCTACTAAAGCAGTACCAAAGTTTCTTACCCCAAAAGCCGGTCGCCAGTCTTTCTACTCTTCTTCTAGTAAGCCGTCAACCGATATTATCTCCTAATAAAAATAGTTGGTGCGGGGATATGCTAGCTCAGTTTAATGTAAAGAACTTGGCAGCAGATCTACAAGGAGAAAGTCCGATAAAAGGCTATATTCCTTTGTCGGCCGAAAAAATAATTCAAGCAAATCCAGAGATGCTAGTGGTTGTGGAAAGGGGAGATAACATCCTCGAAGAATTCCAGTCTCAACCTTTTTGGAGTCAACTAAAAGCAGTGAAAAATAAACAAGTTTACGTTTTTGACTACTACGGACTCGTACACCCCGGCAGTATAGATTCAATAGAAAAAGCTAGCACGAAACTCAAACAGGTATTATCAGAACAGGAACGGAGGTAATAATTAAGTTGAAAAAGTTGAAAAAAGTCGTCTTAAATAATCGGATTGTTAAAGCAGCGTTAATTCTGTGTTTCGGTTTAGGAATTGCGGTCGCCATTTCTCTCTCTTTGGGTGCAGTTCCCTTAAGTTTTCAGGAAATCTGGCTGGCACTTTTGCGTCAAGGGAATCCAGTTAACCAAACTATTTTGTGGGATTTGCGCCTGCCTCGTACTCTCGCTGCTATGTTAGTAGGAGCAGCTTTGGGAATGTCAGGAGCGTTATTACAAGGGATGTTGCGAAATGGTTTGGCCGATCCGTTTTTGTTGGGAATTTCAGCGGGTGCGGGATTGGCCGCTGTTGTTTTGCTGATGTTGGGATTATTTATAGCTTGGGTACCGCTAGCTTCTTGGTTAGGCGCAATTCTCACAACATTAGCGGTTTATTTTTTAGCGCGAACACCATTAGGAATTTCTGTTCAGCGCTTAATTTTGGGAGGAGTGGCACTCAGCGCTTTTTTTGGCTCAATTACTTCGATGTTATTGCTGTTTTCTGACGATCGCGTTCAAGTTGCGCTCAACTGGTTAATAGGTAGTTTAAACGGTCGCGGTTGGTTGGAAGTTAAAGTAGTTGGGTTGTATATTTCAGTCGGTTTAATTGCCGGGTGCTTGCTAGCACGTCCGCTAAATCTGTTGAGTTTGGGAGATGAATTGGCTGTAGGATTAGGAGTATCGTTGGCGCGATCGCGTTTGTTAATTGGTGGAGTAGCCGCACTTTTAGCAGCCGGTGCTGTTAGTATCAGCGGTTTAATTGGTTTCGTTGGCTTAGTAGTTCCCCATATCGTTCGCTTGCTAGTGGGAACAAATCATTACTGGGTTTTACCACTTTCAGCAGTTGCGGGAGCTTTGTTAATGACAGTCGCCGATTTAATTGCTCGTTTAGGTTCTGTGGAATTGCCTGTAGGTGTAGTAACTTCTGTAATTGGAGCGCCTTTTTTTGGCTTTTTGCTTTATCGGCGTTCTGATATTTCCTAATTGCTATGAATTTTTTAGAAGTACAAAATCTCAAAGGTGGTTATGGTTCTGTTGCGGCTATCGAGTCAATTAATTTATCGATAGCGCCTGGAGAATGGTTAAGTATTATTGGCCCCAATGGTTCGGGAAAATCTACTTTGCTGAAGCTGACGGGGCGCATTCTTTCCCCTCAGTCAGGAATTGTTTTGTTGGAGGGGAAAGATATTCACACTCAACCGGCGAAGGTGGTAGCGCAGAAATTAGCATTATTGCCGCAACAACAAACTATTCCTTCTGGGTTGAGCGTGCGCCAGTTAGTGAGTTTGGGAAGAAGTCCCCATCAAGCTTGGTGGCAATGGGAGTTGGATAGCGAAGGAAGTGCAAAAGTTGAGGCTGCGCTGGTGCAAACTCAAATGAAGGATAAGTGCAATCGTGCAGTCGAGGAACTTTCTGGAGGAGAGCGACAGCGAGCTTTTTTAGCACTAGCATTAGCTCAAGATGCGCGGGTTTTATTGTTAGATGAACCGACAACTTATCTGGATATTCGCTATCAGTTGGAGTTACTGGAGTTGCTTAAACGCCTCAACCAAGAGCAAGGGTTAACGTTAATTACGGTTTTGCATGAGGTGAATCTGGCAGCCCGATATAGTTCCCGTATTGCTCTCCTCGATCGGGGAAACCTTTGGGCTGTGGGAGCGCCTGCTGATGTTTTAAATCCTACTAATTTTGCTCGGGTATTTGGTTTGTCTGTCGTAATTTTGGAAACGCCTGTTGGTTTGCAAATCTGCCCGATTTCTCCTGTGTCTGCCTCAACAATTGCTGATTGGTGAGTATATGGTTATAAGACAATACGATCGACTATCAGGGGGATGCGAGGGGATCTCCGGGGAATTAACAGTGTTAACCCAAGCGTATTGGGTTATGAGATTATTTTTGATTAGACTGATTCACTTTCAAACTACCTAGTCACTCAAAGCAAGTAATTATTGAGAATAATTTTTAAAAGTGGTTCCCGAATTCCATCAGTTGCCGAAGGGTATCCGCAACAGACTTGCTCGGTTCGGCAGGCTGTGCCGACAGTGTTTGCACCTCGGGCAAGACTTGGGAAAGACTCTAAATGTAGGTAAAATAAGCATTTTATGCACCATATACGCTATATGTGGAGTCGCGAAGCAAGTTTTTTTAGAGATAAAGTAACAGCCTGCCCCCTAATCAGCCATCCGCCCGAAGGCCCATTATACTAGAAAAGCTGATAATTATTTTTAATAAAGAAGTTCAATATTTACTTGACATTGGCAGCAAACTTATTATATTTTGAGCTAGCTACTGCGAATTATTAGTGATAAACTACGGTTGTTGACCGCCACTATTACGAATTGCGTAGCCGCCCAAAAATATTAGCTGTGTGTGGTGTGAAGATGAAACTGTATTTACCGTTAGCGTGCGTTGCGCTGCTGAATATTGGTATCGGGCCTTCTGTGGCGTCCCAGGCTGCGATCGAGGACTTAACTGAAGCTTCAAGATCGAGTTCCCTTGCACATGGGTCGATCGAGATTCATAGTGAGTCAGAGGAATTGCCTCAACAAGAGTCCGCGATCGCCACTGGGTTACAGCCAGAACTTCCCATTCAGGTGAAGTCGTTGATTACAAGTCAGAAGCTGGAAACAAAGCAAACTGTGGCAGACGACGATCGCCAACCCAATCCTCAGTTGACGCAAAATATTTCTGATAATGACGATCGCTCTACCTCTATCTCCCATTCCCCACCAATAGAAGCACAGCGTCAGGTACCAATAGCAGAAATTCCCCAACTCAGGGAAATAGAACAACCCAGCACCAGCGCCCAAGGGCTATTGCGTCCGTCGGTACGGAGTTTTAGAAGTTTGGACGATACTGTGCAAATCTCTCAATCAGTCGTACAAGTAACAGGGGTGCGATTGAACGCAATTGCCAGCGGTTTAGAGGTAATTCTAGAAACACCTGAAGGACAAGTGCTGCAAGCTACAACCAGAATCGAGGGGAAAAGTGCGATCGCAGATATCGAAAATGCCCAATTGGTTCTGCCGTCGGGTGGGGAATTTCGGGAATCTAATCCAGATGAAGGAATTGCTTCGGTAACAGTAACTCAGCTAGAAGGTTCGCGCATCCGGGTAAGTGTAACAGGAATAAAAGCAGCACCGGAGGCTTCGGTAGTAAAGAGCGATCGGGGTTTAGTTTTGGGCGTGACTCCCAGCGCCAAAGAAGACATTAAAATCATAGTCACAGCCACACAAGCAACTCCCTATCGCAACCCCAATGCCTCCTCCGCCACCCGCACCGAGACGCCAACTCGAGACATTCCTCAGTCGATCCAAATTGTCCCCCAAGAAGTGATAGAAGATCAACAAGTGGTGCGACTCGAAGAAGCATTAAGCAACGTTAGCGGTGTCACATTTGGCGGAGAAGCTACAGGTCGAAATATCACATTTGGCCTTCGAGGTTTTAACGATGCTCCTATATTGCGAGATGGGTTCGTGCGATACGGATCGCAGTCTATTCCAGAAGTCGCCAACCTCGATCGCGTTGAAGTTCTGAAAGGGCCAGCTTCAATTTTGTACGGAGAAATTCAGCCAGGGGGTTTAATTAACTTAGTATCCAAAGAACCGCTGTCAGAACCTTTCTACGAAGCTGAACTGCAACTTGGAAACCAGAGTTTTATCCGACCCCGCATTGACATTTCCGGCCCTTTAACCTCAGATCGCAGCCTGCTTTACCGCCTGAACGCAGCGTACCAAACAAGTGATAGTTATCGGGGCTTTACCCAAGACAATCAGCGGTTATCTATTGCGCCGACGCTTGCTTGGAGAATAGGCGATCGCGCTGACTTGACAGTTTCTCTCGAATACATCGATGATAAGCGGGCTGCTGATAATGGATTGCCTGTGATTGGTCGTCGGGTTGTTGATGTTCCGCGCGATCGTGTTTCTAGCGATCCCGATGATGCGATCGAAACCCAAGATTTTAATGTTGGCTACAAATTCGAGTACCGTTTCAGTGACAACTGGAAGCTAAGAAATGCGTTTCGCTACGCATCCTACAACTTCGATTTTAATGTAATCGGTCTTCAAGAACTTGGCTTTAATGAGGAAACTGGCACCACCGATCTATTTTGGGCTTCTCAAGACTCCCAAAATAAAAATTACACCCTTCAAACAAACATCGTCGGCAATTTTGCTACAGGTTCAGTCCAACACACCCTCATATTTGGTGCAGACATCGCCTACAGCGATGTAAGAACTTTTACAGTTGGTGATTTTGAAACACCGGCTCCGGTAAATATTTTCAATCCGGTTTATAGACCTATTCCCAAACCCGATGAAGATACACTAGCTCTTTTCTCTGAGACTAATGTAAAAACCTATAGATATGGTTTCTACGTGCAAGATCAAATTTCAATCTTCGATAATTTAAAGCTGCTAGCAGGTATTCGCTATGACACGGCAGAGCAAAGAAATGACTCAGGTGAAGAAAGCGAAACAACAAAAAATTACGATGATTTTACCCCCCGTATCGGGATTGTTTATCAACCCATTCCAGAACTTTCTTTTTATGCGAGTTATTCGCGTTCTTTTAATCCAGGTTCGGCAACAACAGCCGGGGGCAGTCCGATCGAACCCGAAACCGGCTCGGGTTATGAAGTCGGTGTCAAAGCTGAGTTGCTCGACAGAAGGCTGGCGGCTACTCTGGCATACTTTGACATTACAAAACAGAACGTTGCTGTCACAGATCCGAATAATTCTTTATTCTCAATTGCCTCTGGGGAACAGCAAAGTCGTGGTGTTGAACTCGATATTTCGGGACAAATTTTGCCTGGGTGGAATATTATTGCTGCTTACGCCTATACTGACGCTGAAGTTACAGCAGATACAGACCGTGATGTGGTGGGCAACAGATTGTTTAATGTTCCTAAACATAGCGGTAGTCTGTGGACAACTTATCAAATTCAAAGTGGCGATTTGCAGGGTTTAGGTTTTGGGCTTGGGTTCAGCTATGTTGGCGAGAGACAAGGGGATCTAGCTAACAGCTTTGAAGTGGATAGTTATTTCCTCCCCAATGCTGCTGTTTTTTATCAGCGCGATAATTGGCGAGCGGCCATCAATATCAAAAACCTGTTCAATGTCAACTACATTAAATCTATCAGTGGTAGCAGAGCTTCTGGCAATCAGCCTGGTGAACCATTGACAGTAATTGGTTCTTTTTCCCTACGGTTTTGAGAGTTATTTTGCGAGTTGGCAACCAATCGCTCGCGCTCTATTTTTTTACCATGAGACTCCACCATGAAACGATTTCAACTCAAGGCAATTCTAGGGCGTCGGTTCAGTATTAAACATTGACAAAAGCGGCATAGTATGTATGTTCATGTAGACCTTGGCAGGGCGAAGCATGAGGACAAAAAAATGGTTGGCGCTCGCGATCTACTGTCGCCCTCATGCTTCGCCCCTACATAATACATATTTCGTTCTTTTTGTCAAAATATTCTACTGTACCGACGATCTAGCTGTAACTATTGTTTTTTCCCCAGCCAGTCCTCGGTCCCCAGTTCCATGATTAACCCAAAAAGCTTAGAGAAATTCGGATTGCTTGCAGCTTGTACGTATCGCAGTTTATCCCGATCGCGTGTTTGTACAAAGCTTTGCCCGTATTGATGCGACAGCGTGGGGCCTCATTAGAAGCGATCGGTTTCCTCCCCTGATCGAAAAAATCAGACTCCCCTTCCATACCTCACGACAAATGTAGATATACATCAACTAATTAAAAAGCTCGATGAACCTACCTTCAGGCCCAAAAGCTCCAATCTGGTTGCAATATCTTAAAATCGCCACCAATCCTATTGGTTACATGGACAATCTCGCCAAACGCTACGGTGACATTTTCACCATCACGTTTGGGTCTATTCCTGTATTATTTGTCAGCAATCCCCAAGGAATCGAGCAAATTTTTACCAATGCAAAACAGATTCCCGCTTCTGGAGAGTTGAACGGAGATATGGCCCTAATTACAGGGAACCAAGGAATACTCCAACTCGATGGTTTGCGCCACAAACATCGACGTAAGCTGATAATGCCTGCCTTTCACGGTGCGAGATTGCGTTCTTACGGACAGCGAATCTGCGATTTGACAGAAAAAATTATCGGTCAAAATCCGACTGGCAAAGTCTTTTTAGCATACCCATCCATAGAAAAGATTACTTTAGAAATAAGCATTCAAGTAGTCTTGGGTTTACGTGAGGGAGAACGATACGAACGACTCAGGCAATTGCTTCCCGCAATGCTAAAATTGATGCGGAGCAACCCAATTCAGATCTGCAATATTTTTCCCTTCCTGCAACGAGATTTAGGACAGTGGAGTCCTTGGGGAAGACTTCTTTACTTCCGCCAGGAAGTTTACCAGCTAATTGAAGAGGAAATCAAAGAACGCCGCCAGCAAGCAGATATCTCAGGTGCCGATATTTTATCAGATATCATGTTCGCTAAGGATGAAATGGGAGAAGCGATCGACAATGAAGAGTTGCGCGATTTAGTTATCTCGCCTTTGTTAGCTGCTCAAGATGCTTCCGCGATCGTGATCGCTTGGGCGTTATACTGGATTCACAGTTTGCCGACAGTCCGCGATCGACTATTAGCAGAACTTGATACTATTGGCAACTGGCAAGATCCCGCGAGCATCGTCGGACTACCCTACCTCAGTGCAGTCTGTAACGAAGCTTTGCGAATTTACCCCACTCAATTATTCACCTTCCCACGAATTGTAGAATCACCAATTGAGTTAATGGGTTATCAATTAGAACCCGGTACGCTGTTGAGAGTTAATATTTGTGCGACTCATCAGCGCGAGGACTTATACCCAGAACCTAACAAATTTAAGCCAGAGCGCTTTTTAGAGAGAAAATTTTCTGCTTATGAATTTCTGCCCTTTGGCGGAGGCACTCGTAGCTGTATCGGTGCGGCTTTAGCCTTATTTGAAATGAAGCTAATATTGGCAACTATGCTATCACGATATCAATTAGAACTAGCCGATCGCAAACCGGAACGACCTAAGTTTGAAGGTCTGCTCTGTTATCCTGCTAGTGGCGTGAAAATGGTGATGAAAAATCAGCGCCAGCAGCAAGAGGGATCGGAACAGCCTGTTTCTACTTCAGTTTAATCGAAATTATTGGTTTGGTCGCCACCCGGATTAATCCGTGAGATCAATCCAAAATTGCGAAGCATCGCGAGCTCCGCGCGGCAACCACTCAAATTCAAAATCGAATGACTTCACAAAAACAAACCAAAGCTACGGATGAAATTCTGCAAGGAAATCTGATTCAGTTGATGTTGAAATTATCCATTCCTGGCATTCTAGGAATGTTGCTGATTGGCTTGAACACTTTTGTCGATGCTTTATTTGCAGGAAGACTAATTGGTGAAAGTGCTTTAGCAGCTATATCCCTCGCACTACCGTTGACGACGATTGTAATTGGATGTGCCTTGTTAGTTGGCATAGGTTCTGCTTCGGTTCTCAGTCGCGCTATTGGTGCGGGAGATATCAAAACTCAGTCTAAGATATTTGGCACTTTTATAGTGCTTAGTTTGATTATCTCTTTTTTCATTACTATTTTAGGTTACGGTTTTGGCGATCGACTAATCTCTTTCATGGGAGGAGAAGGTGAAGTTGCCTTATTAGGAGCGGATTATTTTAAGACTTATATGTTGGGATCGGTATTTCTTGTCCTAGCGATAGGTTCTAGCCAGTTAATCAAATCTGAAGGTAAAATCGGTTTAGCCGCTGGATTCTCTGCTATTTACGTTCTGACTAATACCATTTTAAATCCGATCTTTGTTGCTGTTTTTCATTGGGGGATTCGAGGAATAGCTTGGGCAACAGTTGTTGCCTCAATGGTTTATGCGATCGTAAATATTACCTATTTTATTTCTGGTAAAAGTTCTACTCCGGTTCAAATAAAAAAGTTAACTTTGTCAGCAGATTTACTATCACCAATACTATCGGTTGGTATGTCAGTGCTAATCATGGAGTTAATGACTATAGTTCAACAGGTTGTGATTTTTAAATCGATCGCCTATTATGGAACCGATACCGATATTGCTTTTGCTGGCGCAACCTTGAACTTGTATTCTTTGGCACTAACTCCTGTTTTTGGTTTTGTATATGCTTTACAACCCGTAATCGGTATAAATTATGGAGCGGGAAGTTATCAAAGAATGAAGAAAGGCTACTTAATTTTTGGCATTGGCGGTACTGTTCTGTTAAGCATACTCTGGTTGCCACTACAATTATTCCCGGAAACTTTTCTGGGCTTGTTGCTGCCGAAGGTTGCTTTCACTGCTAACGATATACTAAACTTTCGTATTGTCATTATAATGCTACCCCTACTGTCTTTTATCTTTTGTGGCATTACGTTATTCCAATCCATAGGCAACGGTAAAATTGCGGGAATAATAGTTGTAGCAAGACAAGTATTTCTGTTTATACCAGTAGTGTTAATATGGCCGCTATTCATGGGAATAAATGGGATTTATTATAGCTTGACTGCTGTGGATATTTTGATTTTCCTAATTGTCGCTTTATTTAGTTGGAGGGAATTGGCTCGAATCCAACTTCAAATTTTAGCAAAATAAATTGGTGGGTTTAATGCAAGACGGCTTGTTTAGCCGCCTTTTTTTTAAAGAGCAGTGAGTATGTCAATTAGCCTACCAGTTCATGGAAGTTCAACTGCTGAAAGTAATTGTGAAAGGCTTTGTAGCAGAAGTGTTTGGGCTGAGTGCAGGTAGAAATGATCTCCGGGAAACATCTCCAGCGAAAAGGCAGAGTTTGTCTGTTTTTGCCATGCTTCTAGTTCTTGAATACCGACTTTCCAATCCTCTAATCCACCAAAAGCAGCGATCGGACAATCTAACGGCGGTTCCTGCAAGTAAGCGTAAGTTTCAACCACAGCAAAATCGGCTCGCAGAGTAGGCAGTAGCAGTTCCATCAGTTCAGCGTTTTCTAGCACGGCTTTGGGAGTTCCGTTATAACGGAACAATTCTCGTAGAAATTCTGTTTCTGGTAGAGCATGAATGGGCAGATCGCGATCGGGAATTTGAGGAGCGCGATGTCCTGATACAAATAGGTGAACTGGGCTTTGGTTGTACTTTTTGCGGAGTAGTCGCGCCAGTTCAAAGCTCACCAATGCGCCCATACTGTGACCGAAGAAAGCAAAAGGTTTGTTAAGGCTGCTCAGGATGGTAAGAGCAAGAGTCTCAATTAGAGGCTCGATCTCGGTGAAGGGAGTTTCCAGCAGTCGAAATCCACGTCCGGGAAGTTCGATCGGACAAACCTCTACATCAGACGGTAGGTTCCCTGGAAAAGCACGATAGCTCAAAGCCCCACCCCCGGCATAGTGGAAGCAGAATAGCCGTAACTTGGCTTCAGGATTGGGTTTCGGATAGGTAATCCAGGAGTTTGCACTTATGGTAGCGTTCATAAATTAATACTGTTGAAAGACTTGACGCAGCAAGGGTTTGAGTTAATCTGTCTCAAAAAAGATATGTGCGGGCGATGCCTGCGGCTGACTGCGCCTAGGCGATTTTTTCGGGTTTGGATAACGGACAATAAGCATCTCTGGCGATTGCTACCTATAATTATTATCAATAATTTAGTCAAAAAGTTGCAATCATTCTCAAGATTAAGGAGCCTCAACGGTTGGCTCATCAAGGTGAGAGAGCCATTGTCACCCCGTCAGCTTGAATAGATATCTCAGGTAAAAAAATCTTAAATCCTTGCCCTGTATGAATAAAATCTAAATCTGGTTGAAGTCTAATACGTAACCGTATGTTCCTATTAATAAAACTTTACAAAACTTTCGTGCTTAGGGCTTGCCAAAAATCGAGAACAGGTAATATGATTTACCTAGCTTATTGCAAGCCATTCTTAACTATTCATCAAACGAAGTGAGCGTGGCAGATTTAGGCTGCTCTTGGGGTTAACGATCGGTTCGCTGAAAAAATCGACATTTTCAACTGAAAGCCAGAAAAATTAAGTCAAAACATCACCTCTATTTATTTCATGAGAAGTCAAAAGGATCGTTTATTTCATGAGAAGTCAAAAGGCGATGGATACACTGAAGGAAATACTGGCTAATTTAGGTATTCCCGAAGAGTCCCTTCATCAAGACACCTTACTCCGCGCGAATTTACAACTTGACTCTATTGAAACAGTACAAGTTGCGCTGGAATTGAAACGAAGATTGGGGGTTAACCTGAAACTTGGAACGCGCCAAGATATGACATTAGCTCAAATCTGTGATGAGATCGAAACGGCGATACCAGCCGAACATAAATGAGTATTTCTGAAAAATTACCTAGCATCTTCAACGTTGCAGCTTACTTCTTGGAAAGCAATCTGGCACAAGAAGGACGTAACGAGAAAGTAGCGTTTTACCATCAGGATCGGACTTATACTTATGCCCAATTAAACAGCTTTGTCCGCCGTACAGCTAGATTATTCTCCGAGCTAGGATTGGCGCGAGAAAACCGGATAGCCATTCTTTTGCCAGACACTCCAGAGTCAGTATTTGCTTTCTGGGGAGCAATTTTACTCGGTGCAGTACCAGTTCCGATTAATACGGCTTGTACGATCGATGACATCCACTATATCCTGCAAGATTCACGCGCCAAAGTCTTAGTAACTAACCAAGACTGGCAAGAAAAACTGACTCCCATCCAGTCTAAGTTCTTGCAAAATATTCTCCTTGCAGACGGAGAAAAACCTTTTTTGTCTTTGCTGACTCAGCAGACAGACGAACAGCTACCTTACGCCGAGACATCTGGAGATGAACCTGCTTTTTGGCTTTACACTTCCGGTAGTACGGGCAAACCCAAAGGTGTAATTCACAACCACCAAAGCATGGTAGTTTGTGCAGAACTGTATGCTAAAGCTAAACTCGGTTTGCATCAAGATGACATCACCTATTCAGTAGCTAAGATGCCTTTTGCCTACGGTTTAGGGAATAGTTTATATATGCCGATGGCAGTTGGTGCAGCGACAATATTATCAGATGCTAATAATGCTTTTGATATTATCGCGGACATCGATCGCTACCGACCGACAATTTTGTTTGGCATACCCAGCATATATGCCAGCATTCTCTCAGTGCATGAAATTGCACCTCTCAATACTTCATCTTTAAGGTTGTGTTTATCAGCAGCAGAACAACTACCCAAAACCATTTGGTATAAGTGGCGAGACACTTACGGAATTGAGATTTATGAGGGTATCGGTACGACGGAATTGCTGCATATCTTTCTGTCTAATGCAGAGGGAGAATGTCGTCCCGGCAGTTCTGGTCGTCCCCTTTCCGGTTATGATGTGCGAGTGGTTGATGAAAAAGGTTTTCCTGTTCCGGCGGGGGAAATTGGCGACCTAGAGGTGAGTGGAGAAAGTCTCATGCTGGGGTATTGGAATCGCCTGCGGGAAACGCGACAAGCTCTTTACGGAAACGCGATGCGAACGGGGGATAAATATCTGCGTGATGCGGATGGTTATTTCTGGTTTATGGGACGTAAAGACGATTTATTCAAAGTAAATGGGATGTGGGTATCACCGTTTGAAGTGGAAGATGTCTTACTCCAGCACGAAGGTGTTCTTGATGCAGCGGTAGTGCCAGAATGCGATCGTGGCGAACAATTAACTGAGATTATCGCTTACGTCAGCCTTAAACCCGGCTTTGAGAAATCTCCAGATTTAGAAGAGAAAATTCGACAATTAGCTAGGGCTCGATTACCCCATTTTAAGGCTCCTAAAAAAATCCACTTTTTGGAAACATTACCACGCACGCCCACCGGAAAAATTCATCGCAAATCATTACTGAAAACGCATTAATCTTTAACTCCCTTCACCCAAAAATTGACCCAATGTATCAGGTAGCGAGCAACTTACTAACTTATCATGAACTATTCATACCAGGTCAGAGAGATGCTCTGATTCTGTTGCAGAATCTATTAGATGCTGGGATTTTTTCCAAATACGTAATGTACAAAAGTGAAAACGAAGTACGTATTGCTGGGAATGTTTTAGCGGAAATATCGGTAGGTTCTCACGATGTTTCGATCGCCTGTATGGGTGAGATTAAGTCAGAACCGATTGTCGATCCGCTAAAGCAAGTAGAATCAGCCTTAGCATCTTTGCCGATCGAGAATTGGACTGCTTATGGTTACATAGGTTTTGACGTGGCTCGTTTCTACTACTCCTACTCCAAGGCAATTGAACAACCGCTGCTCTATTTTTTAGTTCCAGAAACCGAACTTTTCATCACTCCTAGAGGAGTTCATATCAGAAGCATCAAGTCGCCAACAACAGTTCTGGAAGCGTTATCACTCGATAATAAATTGAAAGACTATGTAGCGACACCGCCAGTTGTTGATTTCGCTGATCGAGAAGAGTACCAAAACCAGGTTAGCGAGCTGATTCAAGCCATCCAAAAAGGCGATTTACATAAAGCGATTATTTCCCGCTCCGTGAAAGTGAAAGCGGAGATGGATTTGCTGGGAACTTATGCTTTAGGAGCGAAAAACAACAACTCAGCGCGATCGTATTGTTTGCACGTTGGCGAAGTAAGTGCGGTAGGCTTCAGTCCTGAAATTTTAATGGAAGTTAATGCTGATGGATTTGTAATTACTAATCCCTTGGCAGGAACTAGACCGAGATCGGAAAATTTAGAAGAAGATGTACAATTGGAAAGTGAGCTATTTACTGATGCTAAAGAGGTAAAGGAACACGCGCTTTCGATCTGGTTAGCGCAAAGTGAGATGGCTGAGATTTGTCTCCCAGAAAGTCTTCGGATTTTTGACTTCATGCAGGTGAGACAATACAGGTGCGTGCAGCATCTATCATCGCGAATTGGCGGTCAACTAAAAGGAGAAAAAACTTTATGGGATGCTTTAAAAGTGTTATTTCCGGGTGTCACCGTATCCGGGATTGACAAACAAAAAGCTCTCCAATGGATCGAGCGACTAGAAAAAGAACCGAGAGGAATTTATGCTGGTGGTATTGGTTGGGTTAATAGCAATGGCATGGCAGATATCGCGATCGCAATTCGCTCGGCTTACCAATATGGTGATTGGGTTCACTTAAATGCTGGCGCAGGAATTGTCGCAGAATCTATTCCCGAAAACGAGTATGTGGAGTCTGTTAACAAGATGAATACGATGTTAACTAATTTGGTTTTGAAGGCTCCTTTGGCGGTTGAAACCGCTACTACACAAACGAAGTCCGCCTGCGCGGACTAAGAAATAACGGGGATATTTAACTGCCTTTAGCGCTAAAGCGCAACTACTTACCTAAGAATCACCCCTAGTCTTAATGGTTATGCTCAATCCGCCCGTCGGTATTCGATCGCTTGCACTCTGTTTTCCCAGCCTCATTCGGACTAATGATTATTGGCTGGAAAAGTTTCCTCATTTGTTTGCGGTAAATGCGCCAAGAAGAACGAGGTTATCTCAGTCTAATGAATTTACCTCCGACGATGATGGATTCGCTATTTGGTCGCAAGAAGTAGCACCATATTTATCAGACCCTTTTCGGGGTAACGTCGAGCGACGGGTGCTGGGTCCAAACGAGTCTTCGCTGATGCTGGAATGTCGCGCTGCTAGGGAGGCGCTGGATGCAGCAAAACTTTCTACCGATCAAGTGGAATTGGCGATCGTTGCTTCTATTTTCCCCGAACAACTGGTTCCTGGCAATGCCTCTTACCTCGCAGGTGAATTGCAATTGCAATGTCCGGCGTGGAATCTGGAATCGACTTGTTCGAGTGCGTTAGTTGCGCTGCAAAATGCGCGTGCGTTGGTGCAAACTGGAGAGTATCGCAATGTTTTGGTCGTTGTTTCTCACATCGAGTCTAACTCTGTAGATGAGGAAGATACTTTATCTTGGTCTATGGGAGACGCTGCGGGAGCTTTTGTGGTCGATTCGCTCAAACCCGATCGCGGAGTTTTGGGCACTAAAATAATTAATACTGCTGCTACTTGCGGTGCGTATTTACACGAATTAACAATCGACGCGCAAGGTAAGCCTGGAATGCGTACTCGGACAGGTGAGAATGCCAGCAGTTTCGCCGAAACAAGTGTGGAGTTCGTTCGTACTTGCTGTGAGGGGGCTGTGGCGGCGGCTGGCGTGACTCTCGAACAAATTGACTTTTTTGCCTTCAATACTCCGACAGCGTGGTACGCGAGGCTTTGTGCTAGGGCATTGGGTATAGATTTGGAGCGGACGATCGATCTTTATCCTCGGTATGCCAATATCGGTTCTGTATTTGCGATCGCCAATTTATACCATGCCGCTCTTGCAGGTAAAATTCGCGAAAACGACTTAGTTCTTGTTTACACCAACGGCGCGGCTGCAACTGCGGCTGCAACGGTAATGCGCTGGGGTGATGTGGCCCTAGGAACTGCTCCTGCTCCCCCAATTAATATTAATCGAAAACAAGAAAAGAGCGCAGTCAATCTTTTCGATGTCAAAAAAACTGTTCTATCCAAGGAAAAACTATTCGCCGCTGCACCGAGAGAACAGCAGCAAATATTGGAAACTTATTTAATAGAATGGCTGACCAATTCTTTACAATTGCCTTTCGATAGCCTAAGTCCCCAGCATTCTCTGGCTTTACTGCTTGATTCCTTAATGGCTTTTGAACTCAGGAGTCGAATCGAGGCGGTTCTACAAGTGCGAGTGCCAATAGAAAGATTCTTTGGCGACAACAACATCACTCAATTAGCCGAACTCGTGCTTAATCAATTAGCTTTGGCGAACTTAATGGCATCAGAATCGGGTTTTGTTACCGAATTCAAAGCAGAGGAAGAAAGAGAAATATTAACTATTTGATTTGAAACACAAAGAAATAAATGATCGTCAATTGGTGCTCTACTAACTTCAAGCTAAAAATATGAATCTACATTTACTTTTAAACACTTTATCTAACCAAGGCGTAAAACTTTCTAGCAATGGAAATTCGCTAGAAATTGATGCGCCAAAAGGAGCAATTACTCCCGAATTGCGTAATTCATTGATTGAACATAAAGCAGAACTTATCCTGTTATTGCGCCAGAACAGCATGAGTGCTAGTTCTACTTCTTTACCAATAATTAAACCAGCACCAGACTTGCGCTATGAACCTTTCCCCTTGACTGATATGCAGCACGCATTTTGGGTAGGACGTAGTGGGGTATTAGACTTAGGAAATGTTGCCAATCATGGTTACTACGAGATTGAATGTCACGGCTTAGACTTGGAAAGATTAAACGAGGCGTTGCCAAAATTAATCGATCGCCACGATATGCTGAGGGCAATAGTATTGCCAGATGGTCAGCAACAAGTTCTCAAACAAGTTCCTATATATCAAATGGAGATTTTGGATCTGAGGGGACAGGAGAAAGAAGTTGTAATATCTGAAATTGAAGCAATTCGAGATCGCTTATCTCATCAAGTTTTACCGGCTGACAAATGGCCTTTGTTTGAGTTTAGAGCAACGCAGTTAAATGGGGATATAGTTCGGCTGCATATTAGCTACGATTTACAAGTGTTTGATGCTTGGAGCTTGTTTCGTTTATTTGATGAGTGGTTTCAACTGTATCAAGAACCTGATGCGATATTGCCACCGTTGGAAATAACATTTCGGGATTATGTTTTGGCAGAACAAGCTTTGGAAGATACGGAATTATATAGACGATCGCAGGAATATTGGTTGAGCCGTTTAGATAGCCTACCTCCTGCCCCCGACTTACCCCTCGCCAAAAATCCTAAAGAACTCAAAAAACATCAGAGCAAACGTTACGAAAGCCGACTCGAATCAGCCGACTGGAAACAATTAAAACAGCGAGTTTCTCAAGCTGGTTTAACCCCTTCCGGCATCCTATTAGCCGCTTTTGCCGAAATTATTACACTTTGGAGCAAGAATCCTCAATTTACGATTAATCTTGCCTTATTTAATCGCTTACCCCTGCATCCCCAAGTCAACGATTTGTTGGGAGATTTTACTTCCGTAACGCTGTTAGCGGTCGATAATTCGGTTGTCGAATCTTTCCGCGATCGCGCGATTCGCCTTCAGAAACAATTGTGGCAAGATTTAGAACACCGCTACTTTAGTGGAGTGCGCGTAACGCGGGAACTAGGCCGCAGGAAAGGTACAGCTCCCAGCGCTATACCTGTTGTTTTCACCAGCACCCTCGGTTTAGGTTCGCTCGGTCAAGAAACTTCGACCTTCAGTCATTTTGGAGAAATGGTCTACGGTATCAGCCAAGCATCTCAGGCTTGGATGGATGTCCAAGTTTGGGAGGAAAAGGACGAATTGACCTTTAACTGGGATGTGGTGGAGGAACTATTCCCTGAAGGTCTAATTGCAGATATGTTTGAGGCTTATTGCTGTTTTCTCAAGCAACTTGCTACTTCTGAATCAGCATGGATAGAAACGAATCGGCAACTTTTACCTCCGACGCAATTAGCGCAAAGAAATGCGATTAATTCTACAGATGCGCCGATTTCCGACGATCTACTGCATAGTTTATTTGCCGCGCAAGTTCGGGATAGAGGAAATGAAGTTGCGGTGATTTCATCTGAACGAACATTAACTTATCAGGAATTATTCGAGCGATCGAATCAGGTGGGTCATAAGCTTCGGTCATTGGGGGCAACTCCAAACAAACTGGTAGCTGTGGTGATGGAGAAAGGGTGGGAGCAAATTGTCGCAGTTGTAGGCATTTTAGCTTCTGGATCTGCCTACGTTCCCATCGATCCAGGTTTACCTCAAGAGCGAAGGGAATATCTATTAAAAAATAGCGAGGTTGATATTGTTTTAACCCAATCTTGGCTTAATGAGCAAATTTCTTGGCCAGAAGGGGTTGTGTCGCTGTGCCTAGATAACCAAGAGCTAACGGATGAGAGTAAAGAGCCGATCGAGCCAGTCCAGACACCCGATGATTTAGCTTACCTGATCTACACCTCCGGTTCTACAGGTGTTCCGAAAGGGGTGATGATTAACCATCGTGGTGCTGTCAACACCATTATTGATATCAATCGACGCTTCGGCGTTAACTCAACTGACTGCGTGTTGGCTCTGTCTTCCCTTAGTTTTGACTTGTCGGTTTACGATATTTTTGGCACCTTGGCTGCGGTCGGAACGATTGTTATTCCCAAAGCCTCGTGCGATCGGGAACCAGCCCACTGGACTCAATTGATAGTGCAGCACAACATTACCATCTGGAACTCAGTGCCTGCTTTAATGCAGATGATGGTGGACTATGCTGCGAATAACCCTCAAGTCCTGGTAAATTTGCGTTTAGTTTTGCTCAGTGGAGATTGGTTGCCGCTAACCTTGCCGACTCAAATTAAAGACTTGGTTAAAGGTGTTCAAGTCATCAGCTTGGGAGGTGCTACTGAGGCATCCATTTGGTCTATTCTTTATCCGATTAAAGCAGTCGATCGGGCTTGGAAGAGTATTCCCTATGGTTGTCCAATGGCATCCCAGCATTTCTATGTACTCAATGAGTCGCTAGAACCGTGTCCTGTGTGGGTTCCAGGGCAACTTTACATCGGAGGAATTGGCTTGGCTATGGGTTACTGGCGGGAGGAAGCTAAAACTGCGATTAGTTTTATTACTCATCCTCAGACGGGCGAAAGATTGTATCGGACAGGTGATTTGGGTCGTTATCTACCTGATGGAAATATTGAGTTTTTAGGACGGGAAGACTTTCAAGTAAAAATTGGTGGGTATCGCATTGAGTTAGGAGAAATTGAGACGATGCTCGTGCAGCATCCTGCTGTGCGTAAGGCAATAGTTTCGGTAGCGGGTAAACAGTTGAGTGACAAACGCATCGTGGCTTACGTGATTCCTCACGAAGCAATTTCCTCTGATGAACTACGGCGTTTCCTGCGCGATCGGCTGCCAGAGTATATGATGCCATCAGCTTTCATATTTCTGGAAGGTTTACCGCTGTCGGCGAATGGGAAAGTAGACCGCCGTGCGCTGCCTACGACCGACGTTGTGCTTCAAGAATTAGAAGTTGCTTATATAGCACCCCAAAACGATATTGAGCAAACTATTGCTACAGTTTGGCAGACTGTATTGAACTTAGAAAAAGTAGGAGTAAATAGTAACTTTTTTGAAATTGGTGGAAACTCATTATTAATCACACAAGTTTACAGCAAACTCAGAAATATTTTATCCAATGAGGAGGTAGAATGTATAAATTTAGTTGATTTATTTAAGTATCCAACAATTCGTTCTCTAGCTAAATACTTAATTCTAGATCGACAAGCCGTGTCGCCACCGCTAAAAATCAGTGAGTTAGGCAAGCAACTAGAAACAGGAAAAAGTCGCCTAAAACAAAGGTTGAAAAAATCAAAAAACAACGTTATAGTTTGAGTTGTGCAAAGAAATAGGATTAGCAATTGTAAGTATCAAAAGATATGCTAATCTAGAGCGAGCTAAGCAAAAATTACAAATTCTTCATGGAATAAATATGATGTCTGAATCGACTGGACTAGAAGTAGCATTAATAGGTATTTCAGGACGTTTTCCAGGAAGCAAAAATGTTGATATTTTTTGGCAAAACCTGATAAATGGATTAGAATTTATTTCAATTTTGCCGAATAACAAAGATGCAAATCAAGAATTAGAGATAGATCCAAACGGGACTAAAAAAGAATTAAAAGCAGCGGCTTTACTAGAAGATATTGAACTGTTCGATGCCTCCTTTTTTGGTTTTAATCCCAGAGAAGCCGAAATTATGGACCCGCAACATCGCCTTTTTTTAGAGTGTGCTTGGGAGGCACTTGAAGATGCTGGGTATGACTCTGAAAGAGAAGAAAGACCAATCGGAGTTTACGCGGGAGTCGGGAGAAGTACATACTTACTTTATAACCTCTTACCTAATAATCTGGATAAAACTCTCGGATATTTTCCCATCCTACTTGCATCTGATAAAGATTACGTACCCACCCGCGTCTCCTATAAATTAAATCTAAAAGGCCCCAGTTTGAGTGTCGGAACAGCCTGTTCTAGTTCATTAGTTGCAGTTCATTTAGCCTATCAAAGTTTATTAGGTGGCGATTGTGACATAGCTTTGGCTGCCGGTGTTTCAGTTAAAGCCCCCCAAAATGAAGCAACTCTTTGCCCAGAGGGTATTTCTCCTGATGGGCATTGTTTCGCCTTTGATGCTCGTGCAAATGGGACAATTGGTGGGAACGGTATTGGTGTTGTTGTTCTCAAGCGACTCGAAGATGCGATCGCCGATCGCGACTACATTTACGCCGTTATTAAAGGTTCCGCTATCAATAATGATGGTGCCGTCAAAGTTAGCTACACAGCACCCAGCGAAGAAGCTCAAGCAAAAGTCATTCGCGCTGCTCAAATCATGGCGGAAGTGGAGCCAGAAACCATCACCTATATAGAAACTCATGGCACTGGAACCACCTTGGGAGACCCGATTGAAATGGCAGGGTTAAAACAAGCATTTCCTAATAATAAAAAAACATCTTGTGCTATTGGCTCAGTCAAAACCAATATCGGGCATTTAGACGCAGCAGCCGGGATCGCAAGCTTAATTAAAACAGCTCTATCCCTCGATCGCAAATTGCTGCCACCCACGCTAAATTTCGAGACACCCAATCCTCAGATTGATTTTGAGAATAGCCCCTTTTACGTTAACACTACACTTTCTGAATGGAAAGCCAACGATACACCTCGTCGTGCTGGAGTCAGTTCCTTCGGTTTTGGCGGCACAAATGCTCACGTAATTTTGGAAGAAGCGCCACCTATTCAGGCTTCAACCACCTCCCGGCCTTGGCAATTACTAATGTTATCTGCCAAGACTAATTCAGCTTTAGAGACAGCAACAGTCAATTTGACTGAATATCTAAAGCAACATCCTGACCTTAACTTGCCTGATGTTGCTTACACCTTGCAAATTGGTCGTAGAGAATTTGATTATCGACGGACTGTTGTTTGCCAAAACATTGAAGACGCGATCGCTGCACTCCAAGACCCTAAACGAGTTCTCAGCAACATTGAAGAAACAAGTGCAAAACCAGTCGCTTTTATGTTCACCGGTATGGGAACTCATTATGTCAATATGGCCTGGGAACTTTACCAAAATGAGCCAACATTTCAAAAAATCGTCGATCACTGCTGCGAACTACTCAAACCTCTGCTCGGTCTTGATTTAAGAGATATTATCTATCCCAATCGGAACCAAACTGCAAACAGTTCCCAACAACCTAATTCGACCGCTCAATCGAGCTTTGATTTGCGTAAAATGCTGGGTCGTGGTCAGCAAGAAACCACCGATGAAACCAGTAAAAAACTAAATCAAACTTGTCTCACCCAACCCGCTGTTTTTGTCATTGAGTATGCCTTGGCTCAGTTATGGATTTCCTGGGGAATTCGTCCGGCGGCAATGATCGGCTACAGTATTGGTGAATATGTCGCGGCAACTTTAGCCGAGGTATTGTCTTTAGAAGATGCTCTGACTCTGGTTGCCAAAAGAGCACAAATGATTCAGAATTTGCCTAATGGCGGAATGCTAGCTGTCCCCCTTTCAGAAGCAGAAGTTCGTCCCTTCCTGAGTGAAAATTTGTCCTTATCAGCAATCAATGGATCGAAACTGTGTGTCATTGCTGGAACGATAGATGCGATCGATGAATTAGCATCTCAGCTAACAGCAAAAGGATTAGCCTGTCGGCCTTTACAGACATCCCATGCGTTTCATTCTTCCATGATGGAAGCGATCGCTTCTGACTTCACGGAATTAGTCAAAACCATCAATTTTCAGCCACTCAAAATTCCTTATATATCAAACGTCACCGGAACTTGGATTACCGCAGAACTTGCTACCGATCCTAATTATTGGACTCAGCATTTGTGTCAACCCGTATTATTTGCTGATGGGATGCAAGAGTTGTGGAAAAAATACAAACCAATTCTCTTAGAAGTAGGGCCGGGACAGACGTTGTGCAGCTTGGCACAACAGTGTTTAGAAAATGTGGCGATCGCGGATAAAGTCGCGTTACCCTCCCTACGCGATGCCTATAATCAACAACCCGATTTAGCATTTTTACTCAACACAATGGGAAAGTTGTGGCTATCAGGACTTCAAATTAATTGGTTTGGATTTTATGCCAATGAATCCCGCGATCGCATCCCCTTGCCGACTTATCCCTTTGAGCGTCAGCGTTACTGGATTGAACCTCCCAAAAATACCCAAAATCTCAATCTGAACCAAGCAGCCCTAGAACAAAAGCTTGACATTGCCGACTGGTTTTACACTCCTTCCTGGAAACAAGTTGCACCACCTGGATCTTTTGAACCAAGTAAATTAATAGCTCAAAAGCAATGCTGGCTGGTGTTTATCGATCCTTGCGGTGTAGGAGCGGAAATTGTAGAACGACTAGAAAGGGAGAATCAAGATGTAATAGTTGTGAGGATGGGAGATAAATTTAGCCATATCGGAGAGCGGGAATACACGATCGAACCTCAAAATAGAGATGACTATAACGCTCTAATAAAAGCCCTTGGTGATTTAAAGAAAATTCCCAAAACCATCGCTCATCTGTGGAACATAACATCGAACGATCGCATACACTCAACACTTGAAGATTTAGAACAGACTCAAGTTTTTAGCTTCTACAGTCTGCTTTTTCTGGCCCAGGCACTGGGAGAACAAAATCTTACTGAGTCTCTCCAAATCGTTGTCGTATCCAATAATCTACAGGAGTTAACTGACGAAGACGAGTTGTACCCAGAAAAGGCAACTCTTTTAGGCCCATGTAAAGTTATTCCCGAGGAATATTCAAATATCACCTGTCGCAGCATTGATATTACTGTTCCCCGATCGGGTACTAAGCAATGGCAACAACTGATAGATCGACTCCTAGCAGAATTAGCTGTCGAGCTATCTGAGCCGGTCATAGCGTATCGCGGGAATCGTCGATGGGTGCAGTGCTTTGAGCCGCTACCAGTGAAAGATAAAACCTTACGCACAGCTAAGTTACGGCAAGGAGGAGTTTATATTATCACAGGTGGATTGGGTGGAATTGGACTGGCGATCGCCGAACATTTGGCAAAGACAACTCAAGCCAAGTTGGTGCTAATTGGACGTTCGGGATTACCGCCGAAAGCTGAGTGGGAGCAATGTTTATTAAGCGGTGATGAGCAAAATCTACTGAGTACAAAAATCAAGAAAGTTCAGCTTCTAGAAGAATTGGGTGCAGAAGTTCTCGTTATCAAAGCAGATGTTGCCAACCTAGAACAAATGCAAGGGATGGTTAAGGCAGTATGCGATCGCTTCGGGGATATTCATGGAGTAATTCATGCAGCCGGAGTTCCAGGTGCAGGTCTTGTTCAACTGAAAACGACCGAATTGGCGAACAGTGTTCTTGAGCCTAAGATGAAGGGAACACTGGTATTAAATGCTGTATTGAAGGATATAAAGCTAGATTTTTTGGTTTTCTTTTCTTCAATCATTTCAGTTTACGGTAGATTTGGTCAGGTAGATTACTGCGCCGCTAATGCTTTTCTTGATGCCTTTGCTCATTACAATTTTTCGAGGCATCAAGTGCCTACTGTCTCAATTAATTGGGATTGGTGGCAATGGGATAGCTGGCAAGATGCACTGCTGTCATCTGAGCCAGAGATGCAAGCTAGCTTTAAGCAAATGCGAGAGCAATACGGCATAACGTTTCAAGAGGGTATAGAGGCGTTAGGTCACATTCTCTCTTGTCAACTCCCTCAAGTAGTGGTATCAACGCGAAATCTCCAGGCTGTAATTGAGCAGGACGAGGATTTTGAGTTAACCAGTTTAGTGGAAAAATCACAGAAGTCTCGCGCCGAATCAATTCACTCGCGACCTAACTTAAAAACTGCCTATGTTTCACCTAGCAATGATACTGAGTACAGAATAGCTGGCATTTATCAAGAGTTGCTGGGAATCGATCGCGCAGGCATAAATGACAGCTTTTTCGACTTAGGCGGTAACTCTTTGATCGGGATTCAGTTAATTTCTCGGCTTCGCCAAGACTTCCAGGTAGAACTATCTATTCCTTCCCTTTTTCAGTCACCATCTGTAGCTGAATTAGCTTTAGTTATTGAAGAAATAATCATCGGGGAATTAGAACAGTTAACAGAAAATAATGAAGCTCGCGATCTTGTAGCAATTAGTCCCAGCAGCAGTTAATACTATAAAAAATGGTAGATGCTAGATTGCACGGGCGAAAAAACAGAAAAGGTTTCTATACCTACAATCATTAGTCATTAGAAATTACAGAACATGAAAGCAGCTAAAGACAAAATCAAAAAATTCATTTCTCAGTTTTTCGGCGATCGTGACTTGCAGGATGATGAAGACATCTTTGCTTTGGGGTTCGTCGATTCCATGTTTACCATGCAATTGGTGTTGTTTATAGAAAAAGAGTTTGAAGTGACGATTGAAAACGAAGACCTAGAATTTTCCAACTTCAGGAGTATCAACTCTATGACGGCGTTACTAGAACGGAAAAATATCGTACTGGCGAGAGATTGAACAATAAATTTGATTTGAAAATATTGACATTTGAAGGGATTAAGTGATACGATGAAACTAGAATTAAACTCTCAGCAAAAAAACGAGCAATCCACTTTCAAAGCTTTCGTAGATGAAGAAGTATTTCCTCATGCCGATCGCATCGATCGCGAAGAAAGAACGCCGCCCGAAGTCATCCAAAAGTTACCTCAAAAAGGATATTTAGGAGCCCTATTACCCGAAGAATGGGGCGGTATTGGCATGGATGCGATCGCCTACGGTCTCCTAAACGAGGAAATCGGACGGGGATGTTCTTCGCTCAGGTGTTTGCTAACAGTTCATTCTATTGGGATTCTAAGGTTTATTCGATTAAAGAAGTTGCTAAGCTAATTAATATCGGTACGGATACGATCGCTTTCGTTGACGACAAAATTTTTGAACTAGAAGAAGTAAATTTTTCCCTTCCTGAAGTCCTTTATATTAATGATAAGTATGAAAATTATGGGAAAATCGGCTTAGCTCTCCTCGAATACTCCGACAGCTTTTGGACTATAAAACTATTCCTGATGTCTTGTCGCGTCATGTTTAGAGGTGTCGGGACAGTTATGCTAAATTATCTGCTCGAACTCGCTAAAGACAATAACGTTCGATTGCGTGCAGAATTCCTTTCAAACAATCGAAATCGGATGATGTACATCTCTTATAAATTTTCCGGCTTCCCAGAAATCGATAATAACGGCGCTCTGGTAATTCTCGAAAACGATCTACAAACAATTCAACCTTACCCCAAGTATATGAACATCGAAATCATCAATTAGAAAAATCAACATTCATCTGCATTTATCTGCAATCATCGGCGATCAAAAAAGTCTACCAGGAGATTCTCAAAAAATGGACATAAACAAAGAACAAATACTAGCAAGACGCCATCAACTTTCCGCCAGCAAACAAGCACTTCTTTCCCAACGCTTGCGGGGTAAAATTCAGTCTGATTCCCCCATGAACCTGATTCCCAGACGATCGAGTACCGACCCTGCACCGCTATCCTTTCCTCAACAAAGGCTGTGGTTACTTCAACAAATCGATCGCACCAATCCTTCTTACAACGAACACGCAGCAATACAACTCAAAGGTTTGCTTAATGTACCAGCACTAGAGCGCAGCCTCAACGAGATCGTGCAACGCCATGAATCCCTGCGAACTACTTTCAAAATGATGGAAGGACAACCAGTCCAAATCATTTCTCCATCGTTAACTCTAAAGTTACCAACAGTCAATTTATCCGACGACTTGCCTTTATCAGAACAAAAAAACCAAATCCAGCGAATTGTGATCGAACAAAGCCAATCCCTCTTTGACCTAGCTCAAGGGCCATTATTGCGTTGGACGCTGTTACAAATTAGCCAACAAGATTACGTACTGCTAGTCACCATGCACCACATTATTTGTGATGGCTGGTCTTATGGTGTAATGATGCGCGAATTGGCTGCACTTTACGAAGCATTTTCCAACAGCAAATCATCCCCTCTTAGCGAACTACCAATCCAGTATGCCGACTTTGCTTTATGGCAGCAACAGTCCCTAAAAGGAGAGGGGCTGGAAACACAAATTGCTTATTGGAAGCAGCAGTTAGGTAACACTCCTCCCGTACTACAATTACCCGCAGATTATCTTCGATCGGCCGTACAAACCTACCGAGGTACGAGGAAAACCTTCTCTCTGACGGCGGAATTAACTAAAGCACTCAAGGCGCTAAGTCAGAACGAAGATGCGACTTTTTTCATGACATTGTTAGCCGCTTTCAAAATTTTGTTGTATCGCTACACGGGAATTGAAGATGTCGCGATCGGTTCCCCCGTTGCTAATCGCAACATGAGCGAAATAGAACAATTAATTGGTTGTTTTGTCAATACTTTAGTGCTGCGAACTGACTTATCTGGCAATCCTACTTTTCGGGAATTGTTAAGTCGAGTACGTCAAGTGTGCATAGGAGCATATGCTCATTGCGATGTGCCATTTGAAAAGTTGGTAGAGACACTGCAACCGCAACGCTCTTTGAGTTACACTCCACTATTTCAGGTGATGTTCACACTTCAAAATACTCCAATGTCAGCGTTAGAGTTATCGGGGTTGACAGTGAGCAGTCTGGAGAGCAATAGCGGTACTGCGAAATTCGATTTGAGTTTGTATATCGAAGAAAGAGGAGAGGAATCGATCGGAACTATAGAATATAATACCGACATATTCGAGGCAGCTACGATCGCCAGAACGATCGAGCATTTCCAGCAGTTACTGGCAGGAATTGTCGCCAATCCCGATCGGCGAGTGAATGAATTACCGCTATTAACATCATCTGAAAAACAGCAGTTGTTAGATTGGAATTGTACTCAAACAGATTACCCCAAAGATGCTTGTATTCACCAGCTATTTGAAGCGCAAGTTGAAAAAACGCCAGATGCTGTGGCGATCGTATTTGAAGATAGACAGCTAACGTATCAAGAATTAGATCGACAAGCCGATCGATTGGCGGATTATCTGAGAGAATTAGGAGTGCGATCGGAAGTTTTGGTAGGGATTTGTGTAGAGCGATCAATCGAAATGGTAGTCGGACTTTTAGGCATTCTCAAGGCTGGTGGAGCTTACGTACCGTTAGATCCAGCATATCCCAAAGAGCGTCTGGCTTTCATATTATCTGATGCTCAAGTGTCAGTATTATTAACTCGCGAAACTTTAATTAAAAAACTACCAGCTTTGAGTGCAAACGTAACTCCAGTAGTTGTTTATTTCGATCGCGAATGGGACACGATCTCTAATCCAAAATCCTGTCTTGGACAGGTCAGCATCGTGACGGGAACCGCCAAGATGCCGACTTTCCGCAAAATCCAAAATCCAAAATTGTCCGATCGCCTCGCCTACGTCCTCTACACTTCAGGTTCTACCGGGACACCCAAAGGCGTACTCGGTCGCCATCGCAGCGCGGTCAATCGCTTGAATTGGAATCCTTATCCTTTTGAAAAGGGAGAGATTTGCTGTCAGAAAACATCATTAAATTTTATAGATTCAGTTTGGGAAATTTTTGCCCCATTGCTGCACGGACTGCGAACTGTCATCATTGCCGATGAAATAGTAAAAGACCCTTATCGGTTAGTTCAAACTTTATCTCAGCAACAGGTTACGCGCCTTGTTTTAGTGCCATCATTGTTGCGCGTCTTATTAGAAACTTTTCCAGATTTACAAAGCAGAATTCCCAAACTCAAGTATTGGGTTAGCAGTGGAGAAACTTTATCCGTGGAACTATGTCAGCGCTTCCAAGAAAGGATGCCTCAAAGTATTTTAATTAACCTTTATGGTTCCTCCGAAGTATCCGCAGATGTGACTTGGTACGACACGAGCAAAAACCAATCTCTTTCTTCAATTCCGATCGGTCGTCCCATTTCCAATATGCAAGTATACGTGCTGGACGCGCACCTGCAACCCGTTCCGATCGGCGTTCCGGGCGAACTATGTATTGGCGGCGATGGTTTAGCGCGAGGCTATCTCAATCGCCCAGAACTAACAGCAGAAAAGTTTATTCCCAATTCGTTTAGCAGTGAAGATGGCGCTTATCTTTATCGAAGTGGCGACATCGGTCGTTATCGATTCAATGGGGAAATCGAGTATTTGGGACGTAGCGATCGCCAAATCAAACTTCGCGGTTTTCGCATTGAATTAGGGGAGGTTGAAAATGTACTAAACCAACATCCAGCCGTCAAGCAAGCTGTGGTTTTTCTCAGAGAAGATGAAGTAGATAACAAACGCTTAGTTGCTTATATTGTCTCAGATAATATAAGCCTAGAACTACACAGTTTTGTAGCAGAAAAGTTACCGGATTACATGGTTCCATCAGTTGTCGTACAGTTGGAGGCATTACCTTTAACACCTAACGGTAAAGTAGACTATCTCGCCCTACCAGTACCGGAAAATCGCCGGGATTTGAAACGGGATTACGCGATGCCTAAAACTAAAGCAGAGCGACTGATTGCTGAGGTTTGGCAAGAGATATTGCAATTGGAAAAAGTGGGGATTAATGATAATTTTTTTGAAATTGGCGGGCATTCTTTACTTTTGGTCAAAGTTCAAGCAAAATTGCTTGAGGTGTTCGATCGAGATATTTCTGCGATTGACTTATTTAAGTATCCTACTATAAAGATGTTGGCGGAATATTTGAGTCGAAAACAGGATGGGGAGCAACCGATGTTTAGAGAAGTTAATAGCTATGTCAGAAAGCAGGAAGAAGCGGTTGCCCGACAAAAAGAACTGTTTAAACAAGCTAGGAAGCGGTAATATCAATGAACTTTTTTACCACAGATAAAAACATATGAACACAGATGTAGATCGAGTTTTAGGAGAGATAAAAATGGATAACTGGGAAGAACAAAGTGTGCTGGAACCAATTGCCATTATTGGGATGGCTGGTCGTTTTCCTGGGGCTAAAAATGTGGATGAGTTTTGGCTAAACTTGTGTGATGAAGTGGAGTCTATTTCCTCGTTTAGTGATGAAGAATTGAGGGCTGCAGCCGTAGAAGAGAGTTGGTTGAATGACTCGAATTATGTGAAAGCTGGGTTCGTGTTGGATGATATCGAAATGTTTGATGCTTCGTTTTTTGGGATGCTGGCAAAAGAAGCTGAACTTACAGATCCGCAACATCGTCTTTTTTTAGAGTGTGCTTGGGAAGCTTTAGAAAATGCGGGGTATGACCCGGAACAATACGAAGGTTTGGCTGGTGTTTATGCAGGTGCTAACCTGAGTACATACCTGCTGAATAATATTCTTTCAAATCGCGATTTATTGCAATCGTTGGGTTATTTGCCGCTGGGAATTGGCAATAATCAAGACTTTTTAGCTACTCGAATTTCTTATAAATTGAATTTGAAAGGGCCGAGTATTAATGTTAATACGGCCTGTTCTACATCATTAGTGGCAGTTCATTCGGCTTGTCGGGGATTGTTGAGTTACGAATGCGATTTAGCTCTAGCTGGTGGTGTTTCAATTCAAGTTCCTCAAAAACAAGGTTATTTTTATCAAGAAAGTGGGATATTTTCTACCGATGCTCGCACTCGCGCTTTTGATGCCAAAGCAGGAGGAACTACTTTTGGCAATGGGGTGGGTATTGTTGTACTTAAGAGATTAGAAGATGCTTTGGCGGATGGCGATCGCATTTATGCGGTTATTAAAGGTTCAGCTATTAATAATGATGGTTCGGAGAAAGTTAGTTATACAGCACCTAGTGTTTCGGGTCAAGCTAAGGTAATTGCTCAGGCGCAAGCGATCGCGCGTTTCGCTCCTGAAACTATCACCTATATCGAAACTCACGGAACTGGTACTTCTTTGGGAGATCCGATCGAAATTAGAGCGCTGCAAGAAGTGTTTGAATCGCAAACTAAGAAGAAGGGTTTCTGTGCGATCGGCTCTGTAAAAACTAATGTCAGTCATTTGAATACAGCCGCCGGAATAACGGGTTTAATTAAAACAGTTTTGGCGCTCAAACATCAGAAAATACCAGCCAGTTTGCACTTTGAAAAACCCAATCCAGAAATTGATTTTGCCAATAGTCCGTTTTATGTCAATACCACCCTCCGTGAATGGAAAACAGGCGGAATGCCTCGTCGTGCGGGAGTCAGTTCTTTCGGCATTGGCGGTACTAATGCTCATGTCGTTTTGGAAGAAGTTCCAAATTTAGAGCGAGAGAGAAAGGCAGCAGGCGAGAAAGGGAGAAAGTATCAATTGTTGATGCTTTCTGCTAAAATAAGTTCGGCTTTGGAAACAGCAACGGCAAATTTAGCGGCACATTTAAAACAGCATCCAGACCTCAATTTAGCTGATGTAGCTTACACTCTGCAAGTTGGTCGTAAAGTGTTCGATTATCGCCGAATGTTAGTATGTGAAAATATTGACGGTGCTGTACAAGCGCTGACTCTGAAAACTGAGAAAAAAGGCAATAAAAAAATATTAATTACCGATATTTTCCACTCCTACCACGAGGAGTCTGGTAATCGTCCTGTCGTGTTTATGTTTTCCGGTCAAGGGGTGCAGTACGCGAACATGGCGCGGGAACTTTACCAGACTGAATCTATTTTTACTCGTGCTATTGATGATTGTTGCGAACTCCTAACACCGCATTTGGGAATAGACTTGCGTACCGTTTTGTATCCAAGTGAAGTAGGGGAAGAAGATGCCGCAAAACAACTGAAACAAACTTATATTACTCAGCCAGTATTATTTATAATTGAGTACGCTTTAGCTCAGTTGTGGATGTCGTGGGGCGTGCTTCCTGAAGCTGCGATCGGTCATAGTATTGGCGAGTACGTTGCAGCAACTCTTGCTGGTGTGTTTTCCCTGGAAAATGCGTTGATATTAGTTGCTACTCGCGGGAAATTGATGCAGCAACTTCCTCTTGGTGCAATGCTGGCTGTACCTCTATCGGAAAAGGAAATTGAACGGAGTGAAGAACTTTCTCTGGCTGTAATTAATGCACCATCTTTGTGTGTAGTTTCTGGTTCTATAAAAGCTGTTGACGAGCTGCAAAATCGTTTGATAGAACTAGGTTTAGATTGTCGTCGATTGCATACTTCTCATGCTTTTCATTCTGATATGATGGAACCCATTATCGAGCCGTTCATCGCAGAAGTTAGAAAAGTCAACCTAAAGGCTCCTCAAATTCCTTTTATATCCAATGTAACTGGTACTTGGATTACTGAAATGGAAGCAACTGATCCGAATTATTGGGGGAAACATCTACGCCAAACGGTGCGTTTTGCTGACGGGATTGCTGAGTTGCTAAAAGAACCAAAGCGAATCCTGTTGGAAGTTGGCCCTGGACGCACTTTGAGTACCTTTGCTAGAGATTGTTTAGAGGAAAATACTCAAACAATTGTACTTTCTTCGCTGCGTCATCCAAAAGAGCAGCAGTCGGATATAGCATTCTTGCTGAACGCATTGGGAAGACTTTGGCTAGCTGGCGTGTCGGTCAATTGGTCGGAATTTTATCGCCACGAGCGACGCGAGCGCATTCCTTTACCCACTTATCCTTTTGAGCGAAAAAGATATTGGATTGAACCTCCTAATCCCGAAGTTCATGACAAGAAATTCACACAATTAGAGAATACAATCGAGGAGGAAAATGTAGCCGATCGCGAAATTGAAGAAATAATGGCTCAACAAGTTGAGATCATGTCTCAACAACTGGATCTGCTGAGAATGTATGGCTAGCATTCATGCTTCATGGTTCATCTGACTAATGACTAATAATTAAGGAAATTCCAATGTCTGACTCCCAACTCAACCAAAAACTAAATTCATCAATATATCCCTCGCAGACTGACAAAACCCTGTCAGTATTAAAAGAAATTGTCGGTAAAACAATGGGAGTAAGCTCGTCTGAAATTGACGATCGGACTAATTTTCTCGAACTCGGTTTTGAGTCCGTGCAATTACTCCAAATAAATGGCGCAATAAAAAAAGCATTTGGTCTCAATATTTCTTTAAAATTATTAATTGAAAATAGCTCCACGATTAACGAATTAGCCGTCTACATATCTCAGCAAATGCCGTCGATCGAGCCAACATTAACGCCCGATCGATCCGAAACAAATAACTCAAAACCAAAGAAAAAAGCATCGCTATTGCCAGAAAAGCATCTCGATCGACAAACCGACAATACAGCTATCAAACGTTTGATGGCGCAGCAACTTGAGGTAATGTCCAAACAACTGGACTTTCTGCGCGAAAACATTTCACCAAAGCAGAAACAACATACACGCATACCTACCGAAACTATCGAACAGGAACGCCAGAGAGAAATTCCCATCCAAAATCCAAAATCCAAAATCCAAAAATCCCCCAGTTCCGCCAATTTAACTCCACGCCAACAAGAACATTTAGACGCATTAATTGCACGGGTGATCGAACGCACTCAAGCATCGAAAAAGTTGACGCAAAACGATCGCGTTCATCATGCTAATTCCCGATCGATATTGGGGTTTCGTCCCTCAATCAAAGAAATGGTATATCCTATCTATCCCCAAAGAAGTTCGGGTGCGAGAATTTGGGATATTGATGGGAATGAATATATAGATATGTCAATGGGATTTGGCGCACTTTTATTCGGTCATTCTCCATCTTTTCTTATTAATGCAATTCAAGATTATGTTCACCAAGGAATACAACTTGGCCCACAATCAGCAATGGCCGGTAAAGCTGCTCAGTTAGTTTGCGAATTAACAGGTCAAGAAAGGGCTTGTTTTTGTAATGACGGCAGCGAAGCGGTAATGGGAGCAATTCGCATCGCTCGCGCCATTACAGGGCGCGAAAAGATTGCTTTTTTTGGAGGTTCCTATCACGGAACTTTGGATGAAGTTTTAGTCGCCGGAGTACCGAGTGAAGAAGGAAATTTGCGTTCGATCGCGATCGCTCCTGGTATTCCGCAACATAAAGTCGAACAAGTAATAGTTCTAGAGTACGGAAATTCCAAATCTCTAGATATTATCAGAGCTCACGCCAGTGAATTAGCTGCTGTTTTGGTAGAGCCAATCCAAAGCGCCAAACCGGATTTGCAACCTAAAGAATTCTTGCATGAATTGAGACAATTAACTCAAGAAACGGGAATTGTTTTAATTTTCGATGAAGTGATTACCGGATTTCGGATGCACCCAGGCGGGATGCAAGCGTTGTGGAATATTCGAGCCGATATCACAACTTACGGTAAAGCAATTGGTGGTGGGATGCCAGTCGGAGTAATCGCTGGTAAGGCTGCTTTTATGGACGCATTAGATGGTGGATTTTGGAGTTATGGAGATGCGTCTTATCCTGAAGTCGAAATTACTCACTTTGCAGGTACTTTTTTCAAGCATCCTCTCGTGATGGCTGCTACTTTGGCTGCACTCACCCACCTTAAAAATAGCGGCCAGAAACTGCAAGAAGAGTTAACGGTTAAAACTACCAAATTAGCTAATACGCTCAATACTTACTTCAATCAAAAACAGTTACCGATTCAGGTAGTTCATTTTGGTTCTCTATTCCGCTTTGCTTATTCTCCCACCCTCAATTGGATGGATTTGTTTTTCTATCACCTGCTAGAAAAGGGTATCTTTGCTTTAGAAAATCGCAGACTTTTCTTATCTACCGCTCATACTGATGCAGATATCGATCGGATGATTCAAGCAGTCAAGGAAAGTATCAGCGAAATGCAAGAAGGTGGATTTTTACCACCGGAGGTTTTCTGTAGGGGCAGTGCCCCCGTGCCTGCCCCTGCCCCCGTGCCTGCCCCTGCCCCCGTGCCTGCCCCTGCCCCCGCGCCTGCCCCAAACCCTTACGGGGCAACCACAGGGGGATTGCCCCTACAAGAGAATGAAACAGCCCAGGCCAGGGAAGGCGGGCTCCAAACTCTCCCCCTAACAGAAGCGCAAAAAGAACTTTGGGTAATGGCACAAATGGGAGAAAATGTCTCCCGCGCTTATAACCAATCAACGACAATTCATCTGCGTGGTTCCTTCAATTTGGCAGCAGCGCGTAAAGCAATTCAAGAAGTAGTCGATCGCCACGAAGCATTGCGAGCAACCTTTAGTCCGTCAGGAGATTATCAACAAATTAATTCGACTCTGACTGTCAATATTCCGGTAGTGGATTTCTCGACTTTAGATAACAGCGATCGCGCCACACATTTAGCAGAATTTTTAGCAACAGAAGCAAGACAAACTTTCAATCTTGAAACTGACCATTTAGTCCGCACCCATATTGTCAAATTAGAAGAACAACATCATCTTTTAGTTCTTACAGTTCATCACATTATTGCTGATGGTTGGTCCTTGGGAGTTTTGCAACAAGAACTAGCTGCAATTTATACAGCCGAATGTGAAGCGATCGCGCATCAACTCCCACAACCAATGCAGTTAAGCGAATACGTTCAGTGGGAAGCAAGCCAGCAGGAAAGTCCAGAAATGACAAAAGCTGAGGCTTATTGGTTGCAGCAATTTTCCAGTTCAGTTCCGGTATTAGAATTGCCAACCGATCGCCCTCGACCATCAGTCAATCGCTACGTCGGTACTCGACAAACTTTCACACTGGATAAAACTTTTTATGGCGCTTTGAAACACGAAAGTATCAAGTTTAAAAGTACCTTATTTACAACAGTTTTGGCTGGATTTTTAGCGTTACTTCACCGATTGACAGGCCAGGACGATATCGTTATTGGTATCCCTTCAGCCGGACAATTATCTGTTGAAGGTCAATATCTTGTCGGTCACTATGTGAATTTATTGCCAATCCGCAGTCAAGTTGTAGAAAACCAGACATTCATGGAATATTTAAGTTCAATAAAACAGGTGTTATCCGATGCTTATGACCATCAAATTTATCCGTTTATTAGGTTGGTTAAAAAACTAAATCTGCCAAGAGATACAAGTCGTCCACCTTTAGTGACAATAATGTTTAATTTGGACAGACCTCTGGCTACTTCAGAGTCTTTTAGCCGAAAATTCGAGTTTGTCAGAAATCCTACCAATTCTTCCATCTCGGATATTTTTCTGGATATTCACCAACAAAATGACGAACTTATAGTCGATTGTGAATACAACACCGACTTATTTGACTCGCAAACTATTGAACGGTGGATCGAACATTGGCAAACTTTGTTAGAAAGCATTGTTGCTAATCCAGAACAGCGAGTTTGGGATTTACCTTTACTGAAGTCAGACGAACTAAAACAGTTGTTGGTGGAATGGAATGATACCGAAACTGACTATCCTCAACACTGCATTCACGAACTTTTTGAAGCGCAAATGGAACGCACGCCTGATGCTGTGGCGGTGATGTTTGAAAACCAAAGTTTGACTTATCGAGAACTGAATGCTAAAGCTAATCAGTTAGCGCATCACCTGCAAAAGTTGGGGATAAATTCGGAAGTAATGGTGGGAATTTGTTTGTATCGATCGCTCGATTCAATCGTCGGAATTTTGGGTGTTCTCAAAGCAGGTGGCGCCTACCTACCCCTCGATCCGAATTATCCCCAAGAACGACTGGCTTTCATGTTGTCGGATAGTCAATTGTCGGTGGCGATCGCTCATTCGTCATTAGCTAAAAAGTTTGCCGAAATGACTGTCATCTGCTTGGATACCGACTGGGAAATTATCCAGCAAGAAAGCCGAGAGAATCCTATCAGTAGTTCTGTAATTGATAATGTGGCTTATGTCATTTATACCTCTGGTTCTACGGGGAAACCTAAAGGAGTCTTGGGTCTACATAAAGGCGCGATCAATCGTTTTCATTGGATGTGGCAAACTTATCCTTTTAAAGGAGAAGAAGTTTGCTGTCAGAAAACATCGTTAAACTTTGTAGATTCTGTTTGGGAGATTTTTGGGCCGTTACTGCAAGGAATACGGACGATTATTGTAAGCGATCGCATTCTCAAAGACCCTCACCAGTTCGTAGAAACTCTCGCTAACAATAAAGTGACGCGACTTGTCTTGGTTCCTTCTTTACTGCGGTTACTTTTAGATACGTTTGATGACTTGCAGAAACGGCTACCGAACTTGAATTTTTGGGTGACAAGTGGAGAAGCACTTTCGGTAGAATTATTGCAAAAGTTTCGGCAAATTTTACCTGAGAGTACGCTGTTAAATCTTTACGGTTCCTCGGAAGTTTCTGCTGATGTCACTTGCTACAGTAGCAGTCCGCAAGATCGAGCTAATTCGCACGTTTCTATCGGCCGTGCGATCGCTAACACCCAAATCTACGTCCTCGATCGAAATTTACAACCTGTTCCAATTGGCGTACCTGGTGAATTATATGTCGGTGGCGCAGGATTGGCGCGAGGTTATCTCAATCGTCCCAAATTAACATCTGAGAAATTCATTCCTAATCCATTAGCGATCGTTCGCGATAAACCATCGACAAAACTATACAAAACTGGCGATCTGGTTCGCTATTTACCAGATGGCAATTTGGAATTTCTCGGACGAATCGATAACCAAGTCAAAATTCGCGGTTTCCGGATCGAATTAGGAGAAATTGAAGCGGTACTAGCTCAACATCCATCTGTGCGACAGGTAATAGTTTTGGTGAGGGAAAATGAACCAGATAATCAGCAATTGGTGGCTTATATCATATCCGATCCAGAACAGGCGATCGCAATCAGCGAACTTCATCGCCTGCTGCAAGAAAAGCTGCCTAACTATATGATACCATCTGCTTTCGTGATGTTAGAAAATCTGCCCTTACTACCCAATGGTAAAGTAGACCGTCGAGCGCTACCAGCACCAGAACAAGCGCGTCCTAAATTGGAAGCAGCCTATCAATCGCCCCGAACGGAAATAGAACAAAGCATTGCTGCTATTTGGCAAGAATTCCTTCATTTGGAGGAAGTAGGTATTCACGATAACTTCTTCGATTTGGGTGGTGATTCATTGCTTTTAGTTCGCGTTCACAGCCAAATGCAAAAAATATTTCAGCGAGAGTTTTCTTTGGTTGGAATGTTTCAATATCCAACCATCGGCTACTTAGCTGAATATTTAATTCAGGAGGAAAACAAACAGCGCTCGTCTGCAAATAATTCTCAACCATCTATAACCCCAACAGATTCCATCAACCGCCGCCGACAAGTCAGACAAGAACATCGAGCAGCAAGACAAAGCAGAGATCCGTCTTAGCAGCTAATTGTAGATGGTAGATTCCACAATATCTTTCAACCCAAATAAAGTAGGAACAAGTGATGTTAAACCAACAAAAAATGCTGAAACTCAAAACCTCCTTTGACACCGAAAACACGAGCCAATACAGTATCAAACAAAAAACGATTGAACTATTTGCTCCATCCACGCTTACTGCCTCTCTAGAAGAAACAACCGAGATGCAAATTGACGCTGTAACTCGCGATTTCTTAGCCAACATCAACACCAATAGCGATATTGATTTTCAAGCGTTAACACAAAACTTTTGCGATCCTCGAATTCCCCTTGAACCAGCTAATTTTGAAAGCTACCTGGAATATTTATCCAGCAACGTAATTAGCCATTCAATCCACACATCATCGCCGCGATTTATCGGTCACATGACTGCCGCACTTCCCTATTTCGTGCAGCCTCTAGCTAAACTGATGACGGCGATGAATCAAAACGCCGTAAAAATAGAAACTGCTAAAGCTTTCAGTCCTTATGAACGTCAAGCTTTGGCGATGATTCATCAACGAATTTACAACTTTAGCGATTCTTTTTACGCCCAGCATATTCAAAACAGCGAGAGTACATTAGGAATTTTGCTTTCTGGAGGTACTACAGCGAATATCACCGCACTTTGGTGCGCCAGAAATACTTCTTTAGGGCCAAAAGATGACTTTCCCGGTATAGAAAAGGAAGGTTTAACAGCCGCCTTAGATTATTATGGCTACAAAGGTGCGGTAGTAATCGGTTCGGACTTAATGCACTACTCGTTTGAAAAAGCCACCGACTTGTTAGGTATCGGTACCCGAGGTTTGATTAAAATTAAGAGCGATCGCAACAATCGGATTGACATCGAAGCGCTTCGTCAAGCCGTTGCAGATTGTCGCAACAAAAACAAACATATTATCGCGATCGTAGGCATTGCTGGCACTACAGACTCAGGTGGAATCGATTCTCTTTCCGATATGGCGAAGATTGCAAAAGAAGCGAAAGTTCACTTCCACGTCGATGCTGCTTGGGGTGGACCCGTGATTTTTTCGCAACAGCATCGACATAAACTTATTGGGATCGAACGGGCTGATTCGGTGACGATTGATGGACATAAACAAATGTACTTGCCAATGGGTATTGGGATGGTCTTTTTGCGCGATCCGATCGTGGCACAAGCGATCGAAAAAAATGCCAGTTATACCATGCGTAAAGGTTCATTCGATTTAGGTAAACGCGCTTTGGAAGGTTCTCGACCGGCAATGGCATTATTCCTTCATGCTGGGCTCAACTTAATTGGAGTAAAAGGATATGAATTTTTGATTGATGAAGGAATTCGTAAAACTCAATATATGGCCGATCGCATCCGCAGTCTAGCTGAATTTGAGTTGTTAGCAAAACCGGATATTAACCTTTTAATTTACCGTTATATACCGGAGTCATTGCGAGAGAGTGCGGCTAAAAATCAGTTAAATGAAAGTGAAAATAAGCTAATCAATCGATTTAACGAACGACTTCAAAAAGCCCAGCGCCAAGCAGGTCGTACTTTTATTTCGCGGACAACTAAAACCACGATCTGTTCTGGAAAAGAAATTCCAATTATCGCATTGCGGGCGGTGATTGCTAATCCACTTACCACTGAAGATGATATCGATGCAGTTTTAAACGACCAGATCGAGATTGCTTTAGAGATTTCGATGTCTAATTCTCTAGAAACTACAGAAAATGTAGCATAACTCGCAGCACGCCTTGGAAGTAGAATCTCCCGCACCTCGTTTCCAGGTTCTACCTAGAAACGAGAATAAAGTTAACAATAAATGGTTGAGTATTTCCATGAATAATCTAAGTGAATTAAATCGTTTTAATGGCAAAGATGAAATCGCGATCGTCGGGATGGCGGGTCGTTTCCCTGGTGCAAAAGATGTCGAATTTTTTTGGCAAAACCTGCGTGACGGCGTGGAATCAATTTCTTTTTTCACAGATGAAGAACTCATATCTACAGGTACAGACCCAGCCGTATTCAATGACCCCAAATATGTCAAAGCAGGCACCGTACTGGAAGATATAGAACTATTTGACGCGGCATTTTTCGGCTTTACACCTAGAGAAGCTGAAATAGCAGATCCCCAACAACGTTTGTTCCTAGAATGTGCTTGGGAAGCGCTAGAAAATGCTGGCTACAATTCAGACACTTACTCCGGTCAAATCGGTTTATTTGCGGGTGTAACTATAAGTAGTTACTTATTTTTCAATCTATATCCCAATCGAAATTTAATAGAATCAGTCGATTTATTCCAAGTATTGATAGGAAATGATAAAGACCACATAACCACGCAAACTTCTTACAAATTAAACCTCAAAGGGCCGAGCATTAACATTCAAACCACCTGTTCTACCTCATTAGTTGCAGTTCACTTAGCTTGCCAAAGTTTGTTGAATGGCGAAAGCGATATCGCGTTGGCTGGTGGTGTTTCAATTCAACTCCCACAAAAAACAGGTTATCGCTATCAAGAAGGAGGAATTAATTCTCCTGACGGACATTGCCGAGCCTTCGATGCAAATGCTGGAGGAACTATTTTTGGTAGCGGTTTGGGCATTGTAGTATTGAAACGATTAGAAGATGCTGTAGCCGACGGGGATTGTATTCACGCCGTCATTAAAGGTTCCGCAATTAATAATGACGGTTCTTTAAAAGTTGGTTACACAGCCCCCAGTGTAGAAGGTCAAAGGGAGGTGATTTTAGAAGCACTTGCTTTAGCTGGAGTGGAGTCGGAAACTATTAGTTATATTGAGGCGCATGGAACGGGAACTTCTTTGGGAGATCCGATCGAAATTGCAGCTCTCACCCAAGCTTTTCGTACCAGAACTGATCGGAATAGTTTTTGTGCGATCGGTTCGGTTAAAACTAATGTCGGGCATTTGAATACCGCTGCCGGTATAACAGGTTTAATCAAAAGTATCCAAGCACTTAAACACAAACAAATACCTGCCAGTTTGCATTTCCAAAAACCCAATCCTCAGATAGATTTTGCCAACAGTCCCTTTTACGTTAATACTACGCTGTCGGAATGGAAAACTAACGGCAATCCGCGTCGTGCTGGAGTCAGTTCTTTCGGAATTGGTGGAACAAATGCTCATATAATTTTAGAAGAAACTCCTGCCCTTGAAGCTTCTAGTTCCTCACGTCCTTGGCATTTATTGCTACTATCAGCAAAAACCAATACAGCATTAGAGACTGCAACTGCGAATTTAGCCAAACATTTACAACAGCATCCCGACTTAAATATTGCTGATGTTGCCTACACATTGCAAGTCGGTCGTCGGATTTTTGAGCATCGCCGAATGGTAGTTTGTCACGATATTGAAGATGCCCTAAATGCGCTAACTAATGTAGATACGCAACGAGTTTTCACGCACTACCAAAAGCCCTATCACCGTCCGGTCGTATTCATGTTTTCTGGACAAGGTGCACAATATGTAAATATGGGGCGAGAACTCTACGAATTTGAGCCGACATTTAGAGAACAAATAGATATCTGTTCGGAAATTCTCAAACCTCATTTAGGTGTCGAACTGCGTTCAATTCTCTATCCCAGCGAAGCACAAACCGCAGAAGCTTCTCAGCAATTACAACAAACTGCAATTACCCAACCCGCTATGTTTGTTGTTGAATACGCGATCGCCAAGTTGTGGATAGAATGGGGAGTGCATCCCGTAGCGCTAATTGGACACAGTATTGGCGAATATGTAGCTGCTACTTTAGCAGGTGTTTTCTCCCTAGAAGATGCCTTATTTCTAGTAGCAAGCAGAGGTCAATTGATGCAAAAATTACCCTCGGGAAGTATGCTCGCCGTGCCACTTCCAGAACAAGAAGTTCAGCCATTATTGGGCAAAGAACTTTCTTTAGCAGCAATTAACGCCCCATCCTCGTGCGTCGCTTCAGGCTCGACAGAAGCGATCGAAACATTGCAAAATCAGTTAAATTCTAAAGCTATAGACTGTCGCCGCTTACATACATCTCATGCCTTCCATTCTGAGATGATGCAACCGATTTTTGAACAGTTTGCACTTGCTATTAAAAAAGTGAAGCTAAATCCGCCCCAAATTCCCTTTATTTCCAACGTCACTGGCACCTGGATTACAGAAAATGAAGCTACAAATCCCAGCTATTGGAGGAAACATCTGCGCCAAACAGTGAGATTTTCTGCCGGAATTTCCGAGTTGTTGAAACAGCCGGAAGCAATATTTTTAGAAGTTGGGCCAGGACGGACGTTAAGCTCGTTAACTAAGCGGCATTTAGAACCCGATGCCAAACATCTGGTGCTAACTTCCTTACGCCACCCTCAAGAAAAACAATCCGATGTTGCCCTATTATTAAACGCATTAGGTCGGCTTTGGATGGCAGGTGTAAAGATAGATTGGTC
Organism: Microcoleus sp. PH2017_05_CCC_O_A; assembly: GCF_020738785.1. Classification (NCBI taxonomy): domain Bacteria; kingdom Bacillati; phylum Cyanobacteriota; class Cyanophyceae; order Oscillatoriales; family Microcoleaceae; genus Microcoleus; species Microcoleus sp. PH2017_05_CCC_O_A. The sequence goes on from NZ_JAEQCB010000002.1 coordinate 60,104, forward strand.
TGGTTTTTCCACCCACGAATCGCGTCATCGTCTCCCCCTACCGACCTATCCTTTTGAGCGCCAACGTTACTGGATCGATGCCAAATCGCCATCCTTATCTGCGAGTAACAACTCAACAATATCCGACAAAAAAGATCGATGGTTAGTGTTTGTTGATGAATCTGGTGCAGGTTCCCAATTACTTAATAAATTGGAACAAAAAAGTCAAAATGTAATTACGTTAAAGTTAGGAGAACAATTTGCTAAACTCAGCGAAGGAATTTATACCATTAATCCCCAAAACCAAGACGATCTTGATGCTTTACTTGCAGAACTAATACCGGATACAAAACCATCTCAACAAACAGACTCCTCCCCACACTATTTAAGACCCAGCCTCGGTAATTCGTATGTTCCTCCTACTAACGACTTAGAACAACAAATTGCCGAAATGTGGCAAGAAGTTCTCGGTATTAAACAAGTCGGTATTCACGATAATTTCTTCGAGTTAGGAGGAGATTCACTCATTGCCACCCAATTAGTTTCGCGATTGCGATCGCACTTCCCAGTCGAATTACCACTGCGCGACCTTTTGCTTCAAGCATCCACTGTCGCCAAACAAGCCGAAACGATCGACCAACTTCTCCTCGAAAAAATTGCCGAATTATCAGACGAAGAAGTTGAAGCTTTATTGGCGAATCAATAAAAGTCTATACAGCAAGTATAGGAGAATCATCACAACCTCTTGCCAAAGTCAATAATCCCTCTAAACATCTGCGTTCATCTGCGTTCATCTATCCTTCATCTGCGGTAAAATTAAAATCATGGAAAACCCAACCTCTAATCTATCAGCAACCAAAAAAGCCCTTCTGGAAAAATGGAAGACAGGAAAATTTAGAAGTTCTGCTATTCCTAAACGATCGGACTCCAATCCTATTCCCTTATCTTTTTCCCAGCAAAGACTCTGGTTTATCGATCGACTTTATCAAGGAAGTTCCTTCTATAATATTCCGACTGCCATTCATTTAAAGGGAATGCTTGATATGACGGCGCTTAAGCAAAGTCTTAACGAAATTATGAAGCGTCACGAAGCTTGGCGGACGAGTTTTGTAATAGTAGATAGGCAACCATTTCAGGCGATCGCATCTGAATCAACCTGGGAATTACCGATCGTCAACCTCGAACATTTATCGGGCAAAAATTGGGATGTTGAAGTTCAAAAAATAGCGATCGAGGAAGCTAAAAAACCCTTTGATTTATCCCAAGCGCCTCTGGTACGGGCAACTTTGCTGCGTCTAAGCGAAACAGAACATATTTTCCTTTTGACCATGCACCACATCGTCTCCGATGGATGGTCTATATCAGTGTTCGCGGGGGAATTGGCAACGCTGTATGCGGCGTTCTCAACAGATCAATCTCCGTCATTACAGGAACTCCCTATCCAGTATGCAGATTTTGCAATTTGGCAGCGCGATCGCTTGCAAGGTGAATTACTCGCTACCCAACTCAATTACTGGAAGCAACAACTAGGCGGTGATTTACCTGTATTGCAATTGCCTGTCGATCGTTCCAGACCTACCACTACCACATTTAATGGTGCAAAGCAATACTTTACTTTTTCCAAAAGTCTAACAGAGGCACTAAGTAAATTAAGTCAGCAAGAAGAAGTCACTTTATTTATGACTTTGCTGGCGGCTTTTAATACTTTACTTTACCGCCATTCTGAGCAAGAAGACATCCTCATAGGTTCTTCAATTGCCAATCGAAATCAAGCCGAATTAGAAGGAATACTTGGCTTATTTGTCAATACATTGGTGATGCGAAATGACCTCAGTGGCGACCCAAGTTTTCGGACGCTTTTGAGTCGGGTACGCGGGGTGACTCTCGACGCTTACGCACATCAGGATTTACCTTTCGAGAAGCTAGTAGAGGAATTGCAACCCGATCGAGATTTAAGCCGAAATCCTTTGTTTCAGGTCATGTTTGTGCTGCAAAATACGCCGAAGTCCGAGCGAGAGATTGCTGGGTTAACTTTGCGTAGTTTAGAGTTCGATAGTGGCACATCTCAGTTTGACATTTTCCTGTCGATCGGCGAATCCAAAGAAGGATTAACTGGATTTTTAGAGTATAGTACCGACTTATTTGATCCGGAAACAATTACAGGAATAATCGACAATTTTCAAACCTTACTGGAAAGCATCGTTGCTAATCCCGATCGCCAAATCTCTGAATTACCGATTCTAACTGCCAAACAGCGAAAACAACTGTTATTGGAGTGGAATAACACTCGAACGACTTATCCGCAAGATGCCTCTCTCCATCAATTATTTGAACGGCAAGTAGAGCATTTTCCCGATAGTTTAGCATTAATCGATAGCTCGGAAAAAGTAACCTATGGACAACTCAACCAAAAGGTCAATCAACTTGCCCATTATTTACAAAAATTGGGAGTAACAACCGAAACTTGCGTCGGCATTTGTCTGGACAGATCGGTGCAAATGATAGTTGGAATTCTGGCAATTTTGAAAGCGGGTGGTGCTTACATTCCTCTCGATCCAAATTATCCAGTCGATCGTCTTTATTTCATGGTTTCTGATTCCCAAGTTTCATTAGTCATCAGTCATTCATCATTACGCGATCGCTTTCAACAAATACAGGTTATCTGTCTAGATGATGAGTGGGAAATTATCGATCGAGAAACTCAAGAAAATCCTGCTACCGCATCGAGAAGTGACAATCTTGCTTATGTAATCTACACTTCTGGTTCGACTGGAACTCCCAAAGGCGTTCTCGGCACTCACCGAGGTACAGTTAATGGCTTACACTGGTTGTGGAAAACTTATCCCTTTGAAAGTGAAGACATTTGTTGTCAGAAAACAGCTATTAGTTTTGTTGATTCAGTCTGGGAAATTTTTGCTCCCTTACTCCAAGGAATTCCCACCCTTATCATTCCCGATCCAATTGTCAAAGACACTAAATTATTCCTAGAAACGCTCGATCGCCATCACGTTACGCGAGTCATACTTGTTCCTTCCTTGCTGCGGTTAATTTTAGATACTTACGGTAATTTAACCAAGAAATTGTCGAACTTGAAACTTTGGATAACCAGTGGAGAAGCACTACCTCTCGACTTAGCGCGATCGTTCCAAAAATTGCTCCCATCTGCCAAATTGATGAACCTTTACGGTTCATCTGAAGTTTCTGCCAACGCTACTTACTACGATACGAGTTTATTACCAGAAAAAGCAACTAGCATTCCCATAGGGCGCCCAATTGATAACACTCAAGTTTACATATTCGATCGTCATTTACAACCAACGACCGTAGGAGTCTGCGGTGAATTGTACATCGGTGGCGATGGATTGGCGAAAGGTTATTTGAATCGTCCAGAACTAACCGAGGAACGGTTTATTGATAACATCTTTGTATCGAGAACTAAGCTTTACAAAACTGGCGATCTAGCGCGTTATTTGCACAATGGCAATCTCGAATATTTAGGTCGCCGTGACGAACAAGTAAAAATCCGAGGTTTCCGAGTTGAATTGGCAGAAATTGAAAGTGCGATTTTGCAACATCCAGATATTCGAGAATCTGTTGTCATTATCCGCGATGATACACAAGGCGATCGACATTTGATTGCTTACATAGTAACAAATGAACCAGATTTAGTGCCACAAATAAGCAGCTACTTGCAAGAAAAACTACCGGATTACATGATACCATCTGCTTTTGTGGTGTTAGATGCGATACCGCTAACACCAAATGGGAAAGTAGATAAGCGATCGCTTCCAACTGATAATCCGATCCGATCGAACTCCACAAAATCCTTCATTTCGCCCAGAAATTTTTCCGAATTAGGTTTGGTAAAAATTTGGGAAAGTCTTCTAGCTATTAACTCAATTGGAGTTACAGATAACTTCTTCGAGTTGGGAGGTCACTCCTTTTTAGCTGTACGCTTAATGGCTCAAATTTACGAGCGGTTTGGACAAAACCTTCCCCTATCTATTTTGTTTGAAAACCCGACCATTGAAAAACTCGCTAAAATTGTCAGCCAGCCAACAAATTTGAGTTCAGGTTCCCCGCTGGTAGCCCTTAATTCTTCCGGTTCGAGGACTCCTTTCTTTTGCGTACACGCCGCCGGAGGAGACATCCTTGCTTACCTGAGCTTGGCAGACAAAATCGGTGAAGATCAACCATTTTACGCTTTGGAACAGTCCCCCAACTCACTCGAATTTGAAGCTAAGTCAGTAGAAGAAACAGCAGCTTATTACCTCCAAGAAATTCGTGCAGTACAACCGGAAGGGCCGTATCTTTTAGGAGGTTGGTGTTTTGGTGGTGTGGTTGCTTTTGAAATGGCACAACAGCTACAAAAACAAGGTCAAAAAATAGACTTGCTAGTGGTCATTGACGCTATATTGCCAGAAACAGTTATTAAACCAACCAAAGATGACGACGCTAAATTTTTAATCCGGTTAGCTGAGTCAATTAAAAACTGGTTCGGTATTGATTTTTCAGTCTCCTACGACGAAATGCGATCGCTATCGTTGGATGAGCAATTTCAGTTATTGAATAGAAAGGCAAACTTCATCGTCAGCGACACGGAGATAACGCAGCATATTCGCGATTACAAGGTTTTTAAATCTCACGTTCAAGCCATGCGAGATTACGTTCCCCAGGTTTATCCCCACAAAATTACACTGTTTCGAGCTAGCGATAAAATTGCTCATGATTTTGAGAGTACGGAGTTTCATAGCGATGACTTATTGTTAGGTTGGGGCAAATGTTCCCAGCAAGCGATCGAAGTTATTGAAGTTCCGGGCAATCATTTCTCCATGTTTACTGAACCTCACATACAAAAATTAGCCCAACATTTGAAATGTTGTTTCGATCGAATGGTTAATGGCGAAATTAACTTTAATGGAACTTAAAAAAATGCTGTATAAAGCTATAATCTTTTTAGGTTGGTCATAAAAAATCCCTCGATTTGCTGTGTTTATGGCCAGGGTTTTAGCCATCCCTCTGCTGTTGGCACTAGACATACTCAAAAATCTCGGTCGCCCAGCATCCCCAGTGGTCTATTGCTAAAAATAGAGCCTTGGGTAGCAGTTAAATAGTGATCTCGCTTTTTTTTCAGCGGTAAAAAACAAGTTGATTACCGCGCTCGTCATCGTTTGCCTGATAGAAATGCGTTAACACTCGATCGCAACCCAACGCCGAATATCACCAAAAATAGTGTAAAGTGGCATGGGGCATCACAATCCGATCGCAATTGGACACTATGCAGAAAGCACCTGATATGAAAGTAGAAAACTTAGATCATCTGGGCTTGATAGCCGGTCTAGTTGACGCGATAGGAATTGTCCAAAAAATCAATGAATTAGTAGGTCTTCAACCGGGTAAGATAGTCAGTCCCAGCTTGGTAGTTAAAGCCATGATTATCAATGGATTAGGGTTAATCTCAAGGTAAACGCATCTTAACTTCAACGCAGAATATGCTACAGTTATATCCGATTATTTTTTAATGTAGTTTATTTAGCAATCCTAAATGAATTGTAAATTTTTTACCCCACCCCAACCCTCCCCGACGCCTTGGTCCGGGAGTAAGAATTTCACAAATGATTGGCGATCGCTATATGACAGACGCTAAATATACGATCGCTCCTCTTCCTTCATGGAATTCGCCGCCAAAAGACTTGAAATTAGCTAGCAACGAAATTCATGTTTGGCGGGTGCTTTTAACTCAAACAGCATCTTGCTTGCAGAGTTTAGAACAGCCTCTCTCTAGTGACGAACGAACAAAAGCGGAGCGTTTTTACTTTCAAAAAGACCGATCGCAATTTATTGTTAGTCGTGGGGCGTTGAGGGCAATTCTGAGCCGCTATCTGGACATAGATCCCAGCGCTTTGTGCTTTGGCTACAACCCTTACGGAAAACCTTTTTTAAGCGCAGAACAAGGTGGAAATGAGCTTTTTTTCAATTTATCTCACTCTCGCGGGATTGCTTTAATTGCTGTTACGAAAAATCGAAATATTGGCATCGATATTGAAAGCATTCGCACCGATTTTCCTTGCCAAGAAATTGCTGAAAGGTTTTTTTCACTTTTAGAAAATACTGTACTGCGATCGCTCCCATTAAATTTGCAACATAAGGCTTTTTTCACCTGCTGGACTCGCAAAGAAGCCTATATCAAAGCTGTCGGTAAAGGACTTTTTATCCCCCTAGATAGCTTTGATGTTACCCTGGCTCCGGGAGAGCCTGCAGCACTGTTAAACTTTCTTGAAAATCCACAAGAAGTTTTCCGATGGCGCTTGATTGAGTTAATCTCAGATTCAGACATGGTAGCAACCCTTGCGGTTGAGGGCGATGGCAACAAACTTCTCTGCTGGGAGTGGCAATGCTCCTCCAGGACTTAGGCAAATAGCACTCTTGTGATGAGTACGATCGCCCGCTTGAAGACCCCCACAGCTAATGAACTCGATTTTCTTATAGAACCCATTTGAGATTTAAGAAGCCAGCCTCTTAATCATCAACCTAATAAAACAAAAATTCATCTTGGCAGTTACATTATCTAAAGTTCTCAAGGGAGTTTTTGATGAGAATTTTACACCGCTCCATCCAAGCATTCGATCGCTCGGTTACCCACCTCGCCTTAACTGGCACAAATCCTGATTGTCCTCTTTCTTCTTTTTGTTGTTTCGAGGGTTTTTCCGATAGTTCAAACTTAATGCAAGGTGAGAATCTGTGGGTAAATTTTCTTTAACTCAGTAAGTAAGTCGGCATAAAAAAATCAAAGTATGTAATGAAATGTAAAATCAAAAGAAAGGATATAAATCGACAGTTCTGGGTTTTTTACAAAACTAAATATACCTTGGTTTTATCGTGCCGACTTACTTAGTCAAATGGTCGGGGTGATATCCGTGGTATAATTTGATTGAGTAAGGGTGACAAAATTTCCCATTCGGCATCTGTGAGATTAGTAGAGTAAGGCATCGTCAAGCAAGAGTGTTTTGAGGCTAATTTTACATTAATTCAGTAAGCAGAGACAACCAACAACCCGGACCCGTTTTGGTTGTCTCTGCATCACTCTCTTTCCGGGCGGGCAATTGGATGTCGATCGTCAAAAGATCTCAAATGGGTTCTATATCGAAACCGGTTTTTGGCAATCGATCGTACTACAAGATTTATTGTCGATCGTGTCAGCAAAAAAATCAGAGCGAGCGCTCGCCGAAAACGAATTTTCACTTATAGCAGTCCTAAATCAGTTGCGTAATTATTGTAGGGGCAATCCCTCCGCGATCGCCCCGATAGATAAGGGGTAGGCACTCTTGGCACTACCCCTACAAATTTATCTGAATCATTTAGGGCTTGCTGAATAATTGATTGCGAACCAAGAGCAGGAGCGCTCAATATATTCAAATTTGGTTAAAGATAAGTTTTTTCTGTATCGAGTTGTCCCAAGTATAGCTGTAGATTATCTTTCCTAAAAAAACAGGTGTTCTTTTTCCAAATAGACATAAAAACACACAAAAAACCTGGCGCCACCAGGTGGCAAGGTTCATTACCAAAAAAGTAATTGCAATAACTGTACCAGATGTATTATCAAGTTTAGCCATCACCCTATTCAGACCGAATCTTCGTTTTCCTTGCCCAAACTTTCCCTCAATTGCATTTCTAATCCTCTCATCTTCCAATGCTTGCTTCTTTTTTGATTTACTAACATTTGCTGGGGGTCTTCCTAATGGCGGACCACTGATTCTAATTCCTTTTTCTTTGCACCATGCTCGGTTCTAAGAGTGTTCGATAAATTCGGTCGGCATGAACGGATTCTGGATAATGTCCAGTGAATTTATAGTAAGCCTCTACTTGAGCTTTTAAGTCCCCTGACTCGTTAAAACTGTCCCAGCTCATCCGGTCTAGAAATACATATCCTTCAAAGCAGCTCGCTGATAATTTGGCTCCAAACTCTACGCTTTTTCCAGCTTTTCCTCTGACTATTGGACGAATGTGGGGTTGATTTAAACTTACTATTCTATGTTCAATACTCTGTTTATTTTCATCAATTAAAAATTGCTGTTGGCGATAAACTTCTGTGAGAACTAGCAAGGTTTTATATTGCTTTTTATTCAGAGCTTCTAGGCTCGCACCTGATTCAATTAGCTGTTCAATATGAGCTAGGTTTCTTTTGACATATTGAAGTTGTTTCTTAATTGCCTGTCTTCTTTTTTTTCGAGCTGGCTTTCTTTGTTTAGCTATTAATAAATAGTCTTTCCGGGCGAGATTACGATAGGTTCTTGGTTTTTTCGGGATTTTTTCTTTAACTTGTTTATACAGGATATCTATGATTTTTTCGGTGTGAACTCTGGCTTTGTTTAATAGTCCTAAGTCGGTCGGATAACTAATGTCGGCTGGGGCACAGGTTGGATCTATGATTAATTTACCGCGATTGGGTGACTCATTTTTAGCGTCCAAATCCTTTTTTTTTTCGGGTTCAACTGGCGTGATTTCTAGCATTTTTTTGATCATGCGTTCGTTCACTTTATTAATTAGGTTCAAACTAATCCGTTGCCTAAAGTGAACTAATAGAGATGAGTCAAATGGTAGTTCATTACTGTAGCTTGATTGACCGATAAAGTATTGTAAATAAGGGTTTTCACGGATCTGTTCTACTGTTTCTCTATCGCTAATTCCTAATTTTTCTTTAATAATTAATGCCCCTAATGCCATCCGAAAGGATTTGGCCGGTGCCCCCTTTTTTGTGGGGAAATTTTGAGCATATTCTGATTCAAATTCATCCCACGGTATTATTTGGGCCATTTTTACCCAACGGTTATCTGCTGACAACTTTCCATATGAGGGAAGTTCAAAGTCGGATGGTGAGGAAGGAGCAAGCTCAGCTTTTCGGTACACGTTCTCCTGTTGTGATGCACGGGTTTTGATCTATTTTAACCGCTTTCCTTGCACCTTTTGACCTTTTTATGGTCACACAACTCATACAGTGTTCACGGGAGCAACTGCTTCAGCAAGCCCCATTTAGGATTGCTATAGCTGAGTTGGCATCACCCAAAATCCATTTTTTCACCCATTGAAGAGATTTCGAGCTCTTTATCTGTTGATAAATCGTAGAATAAAGCAGCAATTAGTGTGGGTATCGTACTTTTTGGCAGCGTTCTCACCACGCTCCTCTATCGATCGGTTCCAAGCGGTGAGCATAAGTGTGGAAAATCGCACCCGAAAGCAACGATTTCACCATCACTTGAGCGCCTAAGACAGCTTGAACCACATATTTTTGAACCTCACCGACAAACCGCACTACCACACCCACTTTCAATGAGCGTCCTGCGATCGCAGCTTCATCTGCTGGCGGCACAGCCTCCGATATATTTATATTCTTATCCGACCCTGTGCCGCCAGGAATTCCTTCCAAACAAGGAGCCACAGCTTCTGCCAAAGAGATAGTCTTCTCATCCCGCTGCTGCCAAGCCGCAAAAATCGCCGACCTGCCGTCGTTGGGGAACTCGAACTGGTAAACTCGAATGCGCTTAGACCTGCCCAGAGCATCTCGTTCCTCCGACCTTTCTTGGCGAACCCGTCGCAGGGTAAAGCCCAGCTTCCTCTTCAAAACGTACTGAACCACCTCCATTGGCTGGGCATTAGGGTGGATCCTGATACCCAGAAAATCCTTCACGTCCGCAGAATACTGCTTGACCCTTTGAGCAAAGGCTATCACCTCCGGGTCAGTCCCTCGATACTCCCTGTCTGAGTCAAACAACTCCACCAGCCCCAACTTCCTGAGAGCTTCCACAGAAGCTTTCAGGAAGCGCAAATCTTGCGGGCAAACCTTCCCTTGACCCCTTTCTTGATGCCCCGCCAAGTGATTTTTATCTCGTTTCCTGACAAACTCTGGGTCATGGGTCAAATAGTAATGCAGGCGAATTTGAGGCAGCCAGCCGTCGTCGTCCTTCAATTTCAGCTCGGGCGTCACCGACACCCCATAAGTCTCTTGCAGTTGATACTTGCGCTCTTGATTGATTTCGCCCCGAGTCTTGGAGCGCTTGTCCTTCAACTCCAGATACTCAGACAGAGTAATATCAGGAGCATCAGCAACAGCATCCGCTTCTACTTTGCAGTTTTCTCGCTGAATTGACTCAGCCTCTTTCTTAGCCAGAGCAGCTCCAACATTTCGGAGATTTAATTCATTTAACCCAGCATCAACCTTCTGGGCAACCTGCTGCAATAGCTTCCAGTTTTTAACCGCGCTGACTGCTATTTGCTGTGCTAATCCCTCTAAAAGGAGTTGTTCTAGTTGATTTTCTCGGCACAGTTTTACCTGAAACCCTTCAGCTTTTAGGCTGTACCTAATCGCCTCCCTGTAATGCCACATTCCGGCATTAATTCTAGCAGCCATTTTTGCCCAAGTTCTCAGGTGAACCGGGTCGTGGGCCGCGTCGATGTCGAAGTCAACTCCTTGCAGCAAGCGAATATTGGCTTTGATAACCTTCTGCTGGGAAGCAAGGAGAGCTCGATAAGAAGCGTTGCCGTTGCCAATTTTGCCAATGCCAAAGGGCGCTGTCCAGACAAAGATTGGAACATTTTCATCCCTGACTCGAGCGAGACTTTGCAGGGCATCGTTGACGGCAATTGCTCCTTTGAAAATGCCGAATACCGCTGCAAAATAACCGCGAATATCGATGCTAACTCCTGTGCCAATGGTGGGGCTAGCGATGATGATGTCGTAGTTTTGAATGGTGGCATTAAGATTCTCAACGCAGCCACAAGCGGGGTGGTTGGGGTCGGCTACTGACTCGCTATCAATCCTGAGAATGCGCTTGTTGGGAAATCGTTTTTGCAGTTGTGTTTCTAGGTTGCGACACGACCATTTGCCTTTGACTTTTTGGGAGTCTTCAACAACCATAATGTGGGGTCTGTCTCGATCGATCGGGCAACAGAGGGCGCGACTTTCAAGGTCGCAGCCGGTGACTTCTCGCGACAGAATTTGCTCCATTTGAGCGAATAGTGGTGCGGGACTTTGAGTGGTGTAGAAGATCGCGTCCCGCTCTTTTTTAGGTTTCCATTCGTTGACGGCAATCCAAGGTTCGAGAGGGATGCCAGCAAGCGCCTTTAAGTAGTCGATCGCGCAATCAGATAAGTCAGCATCCTGGGCAACGATTAAGCCGCCGGTGGTTAAGACGGTGCGAATGAGTTCTTGCAGGGTTTGCAAGATGGCGACGCGGTTTTCGCGGCAGGTGCTGGAGTTCAAGGCGTGCCAGATGACTTGTTCGCACTCATCAATGAGGACGATCGCCCCAGACCAGTTTTCGGGGTTGAAACGGGCCATTGAGTGGGGGTGGAGGCTGTCTACACACAAGCCGTACCCGAATAATTTGCCTTCCGGCGAGTTCTTGGTTTCGTCGATGTAGTTGATTCCCAACCCGGCGCAGATGGCGCGGCCGAGCTGAATCCTGTGGGTGATGACTAGCACGCGGCGTTCGCCCGTGTTGAGGGCGTGGGAAACCAGGTGGGCGAGGGAGCGGGTTTTGCCGGTGCCTTTGGGGGATTTGATGCAGGCTAAGCCGGCCTCTGGATAGGGGAGTTCTCCCAGATAGCGAGAATTTAGCGTTAAAGACGCGGGATAGGTTAAAAGCCATGATTCCCTATCCCGCCAAAATTGGAAGCCTCGTGCTGCGTTTTTGAGGGCAATGAGCGCATCCTCGCCTCTGGCTACCACGAAATCGTCGATGCCTTTCTCCGGTCCCGGCAGGGTGATGACGCTGACAGAGCATTTGGCGGCGGTGAACAGGCGGCCGAGTTTGTCAATCTCGCGGTTGACGTTGAGGACGGTAGAGTGCTTGCTGTCGCGATCAAAGCCGATGTAGATTTCCCGCCCTGGGGTGGCGAAGTGTTGGAGTTCGGGGATGAGATAGGGGTTGCACTTCTCCCCTAGAGCGTTCTTGGTTCTGACGCCCATCGTGACGCCGGGGAGGGCAATGGCTGCGTAGCCCATTGTGAGCAGGCAGGCGGCTTTTTTTACGCCTTCGACGATGATGACGGGGATGTTGTTGAGCCAAACCCATTCCCAGAATTGAGGCGGGTTCGTGGGGTTGCGGAGGGGCACAGGGGCAAAGGGGAGATTTTCGTCTCCCGTCTCCCCCGTTCCTGTGCTCCCCATCTCTAAGTCCTCTGGGTTTTCAGGGTTAATGGGGACGCCGTGGCGTTCTGCAACTTTTGCCCAGATGTGGTCTGGGACTTGCAGGAAGAAGGCTCTGGTGGGGGTTTTGGGGGGGTGTTCGTATTTTACGGGCTTGGTTTTACCGTTTGGGTCGAAGCTGTTGCGGGGCTGATAGGGTTTGAAGCAGCCCCAATACATGGGCTGCCAGTTGTTGAGGGGGTCAAGGCCCGAACACCACCAACCACCGTGTTCGATGTGGCTGTAGTGCTTTCTGGCCCACCGCCATTGTGCGTCGGGGTGGACTCTGCCGGAGGCGGCGTTAATTTCGTATAGGAGGTAGGCGTAGGGGGCTTCGCCACTAAGGGTTTGCACGTTGAGGGCGAAGATGGCGGGGTCTACACCGCTTTCTTGCCATTCATTGAGGGCGGACTTAGACAAGACCATAACGCACCCCCATGTTGGCTGTGTTGACCTTCTGGCCTAGTAGCAATGCGAAAGGCGCTCCAAGCTGCACCCGAATCAGGCTACCGCCAGAGCCCCTCATGAACGGGTCAGATGGAGTCAAGTGGACTGTGAGTCTCTGTGAGGACTGATTTTGAAGGTCAATGGCTGTGCTATCTCGATAAATCTTCACCGGGCTATTCCTTGAGTGGGGAACATCCCTTTGTCTCATGTTCTGAAAATCGCTACTTGCACGCCGATCAAAGATAATTAATTAAGATAATCCAGGCGTAGTAAGATTCTGAAACGCTTGTTGTGAAAAGGTTTCAAATTTAAGAGGTAGCTAGATCCGGGTGTTTTAGTAGCTAGATCCGGGTGTTTTAGTAGCTAGATCCGGGTGTTTTAGTAGTAAAGTCATAAGCCTTGCCTGGTAAAAGTTTGAAGGTGATTTTGAGGTGATTTTGGCCTTACTACGCAAAACTCCAGCCTTACTAAGCTTGGGGCTGGAGTTGGGGTCAAGGGGACGGGAAGCTAGATTGACAATTCTGGTAGCACTTGAGGCAAGATTTTTCTGAGGTTGGCGGCGGTTTTGGGGCTAATTGGCTTGCCGCGCTGAAGCTGTGAGACTAGCTGCTGAGATATGCCCAGCTTTTCGGCGATGACTCTTTGCTTCGTCCAACCCTTTGCTTCACAAGCCTTCTGTATCGGTTCCCACTCTAACGGGGCAGCAGATGCTGATTTCCGTTTCCGGGGCAAAGATGCTGATTTTTTAGCAGCTATCAAGGCAGGAATTTTACCGGGAGGCTTGATGGTGACGCTAGCTTCTAGCAGTAAATCAATAATTCTTTTTTTGCAATCTTTGGGTTTACCTGTTGTACTTCCAGGACGCAACCATTCTGGGTAGGTTTCAGAGTCATATATAATCTGCCAATCTAACTCAATCAATCGCATTAAAGCTTTATCCCACCGCTCCTTTATATCTTGAGCTTTGTACTTAACAGACCGCGTTAATTCAATTTCATTTTTCGGCATCACCATCTCTAGCACGGTCTTAACCGTGTATTTTCCATTTATATGAATGGCGCTTTCTGTTGTTATATTGATGGCAATTAAGAATGCTAGCTCATCATGATACGGGTTCATTTTAAGCGTCGATTCTGAAATCCAACCAAACTCATATAAGGCAACTGGAGGCGTCGCATTCTTGCCAGATTTATTAAAGAAAAAATCAGCCCATCTACCCGCCCGAATGAAGGCTACTATTTCTGTTGGTTCATCAATTTCATCTGTGAAAATGTTACGCTGCCCGTAGCGCTCCACAGCAACGTCCCAAATGAGGGAATTCATATCGCATCCTAGCTTTCCGATATTCCATTTAATGGTAGCGTCCAGCCTTCTCAGAAGCTTCAGGCATTTCTCTATCCTGAGTAACTTCTCGGAAGTGGTCATATCTTTACGCTTACCCCAACCCATTAAGTCTATGAGGTTAGTGCCGCCATTTTTCCCAGTTCCAGCTAGCTTAATTTCAGTTCTCAAAGGCACAGCCTGTTGAAAAACATAGGCAGATAGTAAACAGTGGAGTTTGGCAGTATCTTTCCCCAAACTGCCAAATTCCTCAATAATTCCCCAGGCTGCCTTGCCTGTAAAGTAAAAATATTCTTTAGTAACTGGGTCTTTATCCTTTAAGGCTAACTTAACAAAACCCGTGCTGTAATTATCTCGAAAAAACACATTTTTATGGGTATCTTCTTGCCAATCCCAAATTCGTAATAAGGACTTGCAAGCCGTTCTAGGAGGGGCTGAGGTGAGTATTTGAGTGATTGTGGTGCTGATAAATACCTGGGGTTCGGTTGCGGGAACTGTTTTTGAAGCCAGCCCCAGCATAGCGATTAACTCATCTAGTGTCCGATTGGATAAATCGAGTGGCTCTAGAAAAATTAAAGCTGAATCAAGTGCCACGTTTTTCCATAAATTTTCCTCGGTTCTACCTGCCTGAAGCCTGAAGGTCAGATGATTTAATATCTCCTCTGCTTTTGTCAAGTAAAAAGCATCATCAACTATCTGCTCTTTGAGAAATTTTTCGAGTTCATCAACACACTTAGGACTAAAGCCTTCTAATGTTTCATCCCTTTTAGTAATTTCGGTATGAATCCCCATTGCTACATTCAAGGCCACACTTTCTAAAAAATTACCCTGGCGTAGCTTCTTGGCGTACTCTTGAATGCGGTCGCCATCTATCGTGGTGGTGGTGGTGGTAGTAGATAACTCCATAGCCTAGCCTCTTTATGCCAATAATAGTTACAGGTTTGATAGACAAATATCTCACTTGCTTTCTCGAACCGTTTTGTAAGGAGTAACCCGAACTTTCCGTACTACCACGCCTTGTATCCCCAAAGCATTTGCGTTCCAGTGGTGGCGAGAAATAATGTGTTTTTCCACTAAGTTCATGATCGAAAGTTCTCCCATATACTTGTCCCAATTCGCTCGTTACTACAGTTTACCATAACGCTATTGTTTTAACATTTTCCAGTAATAATTTCCTGCTAGATCGCTGTTAATTTCTGCCCGAGACTAAGAACTGTTAATACAAGCTATTGTCAAATCTCAATCATCCCCTAACCCACAAACAGCCTTCGCACAGAGGGACGTTATGCTTCCGGTTTTTCCACTAATTTCTCCTACAAAGCACATCTATTATAAGCGCGTAGCATCGGCATAGTCATAGTTATTAGCATAGGGCGACGAGGTAATGATTAAATCAGCAAAATTATCCGGTACGCCAAGACAAGTCCGAGCATCAGAGCGAACGCTCTTAGCAGTATTAGCGGGTGCATCTCTATTTTGCAAGGGCGAAGCATTTCGGCAGACAATTTATTAGTGAGAACCAGATATTTACTACCGAAATGCTTCGCCCCTACGAATATATTTGCAAAAATGAGATGCATCCGTATTAGCTGCTGTTTTTCCTGCAATTCTCATGTCTTGAACCTGGGTTTGAACCATTAGCTCAAAAGCTGACATCGGCTACAATACTGATTTTTTATTTTTTGTTAGGTAAGATGTACTGCCAAGGGGCAGTTCCAACGCAGGAAACATGGCAGAGAATGGCTATAATTGTCAGCCATACCAACTCGGATTGAGGAGAATCGTCAGCTCATTGTTTCCAAGCCTGCCACAATCGATTTAAGCCTTCAAGGGAGCGATCGCTAAAACAAGAACGAATCAGAGCCGGATAATTATCTACACAGCCCGACAAATTTTCGGCACGTATTTTGACCTTTCTTATATGCTCTAAATAAAGAGCGGGGTCAGTTCGATATAACAACTTGGCTGAAGCAATCCTAGCAACGAAGGGATGAGCTTCTACTCCCAAACATTCAACCCCCATTTTCTCAGCAGCAAGCAGCGTCGTCCCCGCACCGGCAAATGGCTCGAAGACAGTCGCACTCCCCCGTTCCAAGGCTTTAGCAATAACGGTTTCGACCCAAGAGGCCGAGAAACCCGCACGCTCATCTCGCACCAGCGGTGAACGGGCAACTTCATGTTGTCTGTAAAGGTTGAAAAGGTGCCGTTGCCCTCTTGAGAGAGAGGGGGCGGCGCTAGCGGCAGAACTTCCCCAAGAGGCAGCTTTAATTGTCTGACCATCAAAATTTATGCTCGTTCACTCAATTGCAGCGAGCGCCACTGCACCTGCAAGGTTTTGGAGCCCGCCGCTCATCATTAGTACGCTCGCCGAACGGACTGTAAATTATCCATCTTTTTGCACCTCTCGATCGGGTAATCTGGTCTGGAAAGCCAAATTATCGGGCCGACTATGGACTTAGAACACGCTACTAATTCCTTTGGAGAAATCGCTTCGACGCGCGACCTAGTGGCAGAGCTGTTATCCGCCAAGCGCTCTGTCAACACGCTTGCGTGCTTATGAGAAAGACTTGTACGATTTCTTTACGACAATGACGGAGCAGGAACCGCACCCGGCATTAGTGCGCGAGTTCCTACGGTTGAACCGCTTCGCCGCTGTCGCGGTGGTTCTCAAATATAAAGCCAAACTAATTGACAAGGGACTCAAGGAAGCGACGATTAATCGGCGGCTGGCGGCGATCAAAAGTTTGGTGAATTTTGCTCGGAAGGTGGGCGAGTGCGAGTGGAGTTTGGTAGATGTTGAAGGAGAGAAGGTGGTTCCTTACCGGGATACTACAGGGTTTGGCCGAGTTGCTTCTGAGAATGTGGCGGCGATGCAGTCGGTATTGTCCATTCTTGACCGGAGTACGCCCCAGGGAAAGCGCGACTATGCAGTTCTCCGGCTGTTGTGGGACAATGCGTTGCGCCGGGGGGAAATCAGCGGAGCCAATATTGGCGACTTTGACCCGCTAGCCCGAACTCTGAACATTTACGGCAAAGGTAGGGGAACTCAAGCGCAGTTAATTGACTTGCACAGCGCGACGGCAGATGCGATTTCTGATTGGCTGAGCGTGCGGGGAGCTGCAATGCCCCAAGAGCCTTTATTTATCGCTTTGACAAAGCGGGAATACGGGTTGAGGTTGAGCGGGTACGCTATTTACAAGCTTGTTTTCTCAACTTGCTCCGCTGCGGGAATTCCTAAAAGAATTAGCCCGCACAGAATACGCCACGCTGCAATTACGACTCTGTTAGATGCAAGCAACGGCAATACACGAATGGCGCAGAAGTTGAGCCGCCATACCAGCTCGAACGTCCTTAATTGCTACGATGACAATCGGCAGAGCTTGCAGCGAGAAGCGTCGGTGCTGCTGGCTAGTTTGGTGCGGTGATGTACTCCCGACGTTGACCGCTAGGCGGTACAGCGCGGGCTTCTCTCAGAGGAAGTCCTCTTAGAGCGTTTTATAGTGAGGGAGACACCCAGCCCCACTTTTTTAATTAGTATTGCCGAATTCGTGTCCCTATCCAATTCTAGACCGCAGTGTGGGCAGCTATGCCAACGGTCGCGCAGTTCTTTTGGGACGCGGTTCAAACATTCTGAGCAATGCTGAGAAGTTCCACGTGGGTCAACCTCGATCACCAAGCAGCCAGCTCTTTGGGCCTTGAAGCTCAGTATTTCATTGAATTGACTCCACCCTGCATCAGCAATGCTTTTATTCAGTCCAGACTTTGCTGATTGCCGATTAGGAAGAAACTTTCCAGTTTCGTCTTGCTTGGGTTTAGCGCGTCTGGACATATTCTTGACTTTGAGAGCCTCAACAAAAACAACATCAGCTTTGTTGAGAAGCTTTTTGGCAGTCTCAAAATGAAACTGTTTGCGTTGTCTTGCAACCTTTTGGTGTAAACGAGCAACTTTGCGGTACTGCCTATTTTTCGCTCTGCTTTTTTTCTTTCGAGCAGCAGCCTTGCGTTGTAAAAAAGCAAGTTTTTTTTCCGATTTCCTGAAATGCTGCGGTATTGGCTCAAATTCTTTCTCGGAATCTGCAAGAAACTTTTCTAGACCCAGATCGATGCCAATGCTGTTTTCCCAGGTTGGGATAATATCAATAGCTATATCTGGCACCGCATGGCTTTGTATAGTCAGCGTCACGTACCACCCATCAGCTTTCTTGGAAATTATTGCTGTTTTTACGTCAAAACCATCAGGAATTAGCCTATGCAGAATCAACTTAACATCGCCAAACTTAGGCAAGGTAATTCTATTACCCTTAAGGCAATCCATATCCATTTGGGTGTAGGTAAACGACCGATAACGTCCTTTGCCCTTGAAACGAGGTTTTCCAGAACGATTGCCGTTACAATCCCCTTTAATAAATCTGTCAAAAGCAAGCTTAACTCGGTCTACGCAGTTTTGTAATACCTGAGAATATATGTCTTTGTACCAGGGTCTATCTTTCTTCAGTTGTACAAGACTGCGTTTTTGACTGTAATAATCGGGATGAGCGCGCAAGGATGGTAAGTGACATATCAATGGACAAGCATTGATATCGCAACGATTCCGTTCCCACCAATCAAATCTATCTTGCAACAGCCAGTTATATTGATGGCGAAGCATATCTAGCCAACGGTTCAGTTCGGCTTTTTGCTCAGTTGTTGGAAGTAGCTTGTATTGGTATGCTAGTCTCATTGTATAATTCTAGCATATTGCTACCAAATTGCTGTCATGAATCAAATCAGTATCAGATTGCCAGACAGGGAAAAAGAGCATTGCAGAAATATTGTTAGTTAGCTGGGCGAACGCAGAATGATGTCATTCGTGAGTTGCTGAAAAAATTGTCAATCTCCGGGGTATTGAACCCCATCGATTGACCCGGCTTTCATCCCGACGCTCACTCCTTGTACAGGTAGAGCGCGGGGCTTCCCGCCTAGCAGCTAAGTTTAGATTTAATTGAGGAGCCGGATGGCGGTGAAGGGAACCAAATTGAAAGATGAAGTGCTGAATCTGCTGACCAAATTTTCGCCTCAGTTCAAAGTGTTTAAGTAGGAATAACCCGCGAAGATTGGCTAAACGACTTTCAATTCATTAGCGAAGAATTCATTATTACAGAATTTGATAGTACAACTTTTAACCAAAATGAAGGTCAATCAAATGAGTCAACTCTATGACATTCTAGCAGAAATCAAAAATCAACCCACGAAATATTTAAGACAAACTTCCCTGCCTCATCTGTTCATGTTTTTAAATGGCTACAAAATAGCAAAGCGAGATTTACGCATCTCAATCACTTCAGAAGAACAGGATTTTTATCGAGACTTTCAACCTTGGATTCAGAAAAAATTAAAAGTCAAAACCGTTAACTCTTGGGCAAACATCATTCAACTTTTCTGCATCAATGATAGAGAAGCCTTCAATTACTTTTTTGAACTACTTGCAGAATTTAACCAAGGAGAAAAGCCCTCAGAACCCCCCTCCCTCAAAGAATATGCCTGGAAAAATCCTCAAGCTACACCCTCAATTACAGCAGACAACAATTTTTATCAGCTTTTAGATAAAATCAAAAGTAGACCCGCCCTTTATCTTGGCAAGCGTTCTATCTTTAGTCTGCAAGCTTTTTTAGATGGTTACACTTGTGCCTGTCGCCAACTCGGAATTCCTGTTACTGAACAGGAACAAGAATTTGCCGAATTTCAAGACTGGATAGAAAACCAATTTAACCAGCAATCTACCCGGTCTTGGGCGCGAATTATCCTTTTTTATTCAGAAGATGAATCCCAAGCGCTTGATACATTTTTTCAGCTATTTGAAAATTTTTTACAGCGCGAATCCTCGCTTGATGCCGACACAATCTCTCGCCACCAGCCACCCCAAAAATGGTAATAAAAAGCAGCTAAATTCAATCCTTGAAAACTTATCCGAAGAAGCGCTTGCCCAACTTCGTGAATTTGCCGAATCTTTGCACCAACAAGAAAAAAGCCCAGTATAGAACCGCTTTGAGATCTTGAGGGCGATCGCTCGCTCGCAAGCAAGCAGTCGAGCGCCCCCAAAAGCTCTTTTTTGAGGTCGTTTTATCATTTGTGGTCGTCGTCAGAAATTGTCACCACAGTATAACTAATAATTTTTCGAGGCGGGTAACTTCATAATTGCGATCGTTATTTTCACTCTCGCAACTGAAATTATGACTTTTTTGCATATTTTATGAGCCGGAAGTCAAGGCTTGTTGCCTTGATAGCCGGAAGCTGACAATCCTGCTGAGGGAAAAATAACGATCGCGCAGATTCTCCTGCGATTGCTCGAGTGAGTTTCTTTCTCCCCATCATAAAGGGGGTAGCTGACCCGGATGTGGTATAATCAGAAGATTTCAGTGCCCAAGCCAAAAAGCGTTCTGTGTAATACAAAGCCAGTTGATTGCTCACACCATTAAAAACCGCATCAAAAGCGTGTTCAGCCCAAGGAATTTCGAGCATTACCGCACGATTGCCAGTGGCTCGTAATTGTTCGTAGAGAGAGCGTCCAAACTTGGCTTCAACTATATGGTCGCGACCTGCATAAACCAGTAGAGAAGGGGGAAGGTTGGGTTTAACATAATTGATGGGAGAAGCTTCAAGGTAAAGCTCTCTTAATTGGTCGGGGGTTCCTCCCAGAAAGTCACGCAGAATGGCTCGGACGTTTAGGGGGTCGGGAAAAGGTGGGTCATAATATCCCCGGAGCAGGTTATTTGGCCCGTAGTAATTCACTACTGCCCGAACTGGAACTGTAGTTGAACGATAAGCATAAAGTGATGCTAAATGGGCACCGGCTGACCTTCCCATCAGAGCAATTCTGTTAATATCAATTTCCCACTCATCGGCATGAGTTTTGATATACGACAGAGCGGCTTCTACGTCCTCCAACTGAGCTGGAAACCGATACTGGGGAGCGTGGCGGTAATCAATAGCTACTACGCAATAGCCCCTCGCTGCCATGTAGCGGCTAAATTCCTCATTGCTATTTGGACTGCCTCTTTGCCAAGCTCCTCCGTAGAGGATGACGATCGCCGGATATCTACCAATTTGCATCGGCCGGTAAACGTTTAGTTGCAGTTTCACTCCATCGGGGTTGGCAAATACAACGCCTTCAGAAATGCGAACTTCCCGGACGGGGATTCCCCGGAAGGCATCTGCTAGGATAAACGGTTGTTGTCGTCGCCCGGCCTGTTCAATTTGAGGAACGGCTGCTAAATAGTTTGTCCCCAAAACAGCTTGAACTTCGGCCGCGATCCGTGCATTGGCTGCGGGGAACTGTAGCAGGGGGATTAGGCTGAGGATCAGGGCAAGCAGGCTACAAACCAGGGATGTGTTGTAGAGCCAGCCTTGTTGTCGTCTGAAGATGGTTAGCAAAAGGGCGATCGCATTAATACCCACAAGCCAAGGGCTAATTTCTGGCGCTCCCACTGCCAAAGGAAACAGGGACAGTGTGGGCGCTGGTACGATGACCCAGAGGCTGAGAAATAATCCAACTGCACTCATAAAAGAAGGGATGAACAGCGAGACTAGAAACGATACCAATGAGACTAGCTTTTTGCCGTTATTTTTAGGTCGCACAGATTTTTTCCCAAAGCCAGATTTTTAACTATTACGCCTTGACATACTCCCCAGCTATCAAGGCGAGGGGATTCTAAGCTCAAACAGCAATTGCAGGCATAGCCTGTCTAACATCACCTAACTTAACGGTTGATGCCCCAACCGCACAAATATTTATTGCGGCGTTCTGGTCTCTGTCGTTCACGTTCTGACAGGACGAACATCGCCATTCACGAACTGACAAATCCAACTCTTTCAGAACGTGTCCACAATGCGAACAAGTCTTACTAGATGGATACCAACGGTCGATGAAAACTACTTGTTTTCCTTTCTTTGTGGCAACCCATTCGAGAATTTGGAGAAATTCGCCAAATGCAAGGTCTGAGATTTTACGTCCCCAAAGTCGTTGCATTCCTTTTAGATTCAACGTCTCAAAGCACAGCACGTCGAACTTATCAGTTAGTTCGTGAGCCAATTTCCAGAACCAATCAGAGCGACGATTTACTACGTCCTCGTACTTGCGAACTAGATTGAGTCTTGCTCTTTCTCGGTTCGCTGAGCCTTTCCGTTTTTTGGAATGGTGACGATTTGCTTTCTTAATAGCGTTGAGGGACTGTTTCAGAAATTGCGGTGATTCGATTTTCGTTCCATCTGAGCAGGTGAGAAACGTTTTTAAGCCGAAATCAAAGCCAGCGATTCTACTCGTCTCGACTTTGGTTTCAGGCTCTTCAACGCTGTCAACGACCACAACCATGAACAACTCTCCTAATGTCGTGCGTTTAATGGTTAACGTCTTAACTTTCCCTTCTATCTCTCTGGAATTCCAATACTGATAAACGCGATTCCCAATCTTAATTCGATTGCCGCCTAAGAATTTGTAGCCAGCTTGCTTGAGAGTGAACGATTTGTATCTGCGAACTTTCTTGAATCCGGGCGGTCTAACTCCTTTCTTGTGATGCTTAAAAAACAGTTGGTAGGCTTTCTCAATGCGTTGGCAGATATCCTGCACAGCTTGAGAGCCGACCGTTTGCCAGAACGCTTTACGCTTTCTCCGTTTGGCAATATGCGATTGAAGTTTTGCACAATTCAAATGCTTACCCCACATCCGGTAGTACCGTTTGTGAAGTGCGATGCAATGGTTATAAATCACCCCGGCGGCATTGATACTTCGCTTGAGGTGTCTATTCCGCTTGCTTTGATATAGCTTAAACTTCAATGTTTTCATGCTAACTATGATAACATAATAGGTAGCAATTGGGTAGCCAAATGGTCAGAGAAAGATTAAGTATTCGCATTGCCGTGAGTCGGCTAGAGAAGTTGCGGAGAATTGCCAAACAGAAAGAAAAAACAATGACCCAACTTGTAGAGGACTGGATTGATAAACTTAAAGAGGAAAAGCCATCCTAGAAGGACGGGGCTTTAGACCCAGTTTTTTCGGTAAGTCCCCACTAGAGTACACTTTAAACCCAAGCACCTACGAAACTGGTTTACAAAATCGCTATCCGACTCTCCTTAATCGGCGATCGATTTAGCTAACTTGTGATTAGTCAACTTCTTTGAGGGTCAAGCCTGCTACGAATGGATCGTGGAAGCGGGAGTCAACATCAGTAGCACTCCGGTGAGACCGGATTGGGGAAGAAAGCGCTGATCGAGCAAGCCGGATTGCGAAAAGGCTCCTGAGCGACTTGCGGTGATGAATGTTTGGCTCAACTTTGGCAAGAGGAGTCTAACTCGAAGTTGCGGGGGTTTTCCAGTACGCAAGAGCTGCTGAGCGGCTGATATTCATAACTTGAAAAGGGGCGAAAGTCATTATAGCATTGAGCAGTTATATTACACAGCAGGCGAAACTGGAGTGGTGTCGGCGGTAGATTGACTTGCTCTACGCGCACCTCTACTAAACTGGGATTCCTCAATAGAACTTCAAAAATCTCACTATTCAAATATCGCGGACAATACCCAACAATGTGGTGGTCTTCTGTATTTAAAGTCAATGCTTTAGAATCATAATGATTTTGAAATTCGTGAGCTAACCACAAATTTTCTCCAGGTTCTAAACAGTTAATTCGCTCAATCGCACATTGTGGCAAGTAGCGCAGTCCGTGCAAGAAAAAGTGAAGGCGATACCGCCCTTCTGAATCTGGTTCAGGAATGAGAAAAACAGTTAGAGTATCTGTTTCTCGCCGCCCACCGCTGCGGGCTAGCATGGCAATTGGATCGCTTTCATCTTGAGGAAGATTTAGCCAGTGAATAAAACTTGGGTAATCGGGGCGATTTTTCGGCATCAGCCGATTAACAAATACGGAAAATAAGTAGGTTGATGTATATACTTCACCTAAGCGCGGAAACGAGGGCAAGGGTTCAAAACCGCACTTCTGTTGAGCTTCTAAAACGCCTTGCGTGTAGGTAAATTGGTAGTTGGTTCCGTCAAATGTTAGCCTGCCAATGGGAAACCAGGAACGGCTGTTTGGATCTTGCCAAGCCAAAAAAAGCGTTGAGTGTGTTTTCACGGTAGCGTTTTCCTCAAGTTAAGCAGTCTGTGTTGATTGAATTCAAGAATTTTTTGGGCAAACTCGGCTGCAATCGGTGAGATACGAGTGTTAGGAATTCGATTAAAAATATCTAGTAGATTCGCCTTTGAGATACTTTCAAGTCGCTCAATCCATATATGCGCTGCATTCGGATAACAACGTGCAGCGCAGTCAAATACATCAAGAGTTTTGAGGGGCTTTTTGTCATCAACGTTGCCATAAAACGCTGAGAAACATTTGTTAGCATAAGCGTCTACTGAGCGTTTTTGCCTTTGTTCATCTGAGAGGTCGCGCCCCAGACTGGAAGCATGATCGTAACTGGGTGCTAGGTGTGCTGTTTTGGATGTAGGGGACGCTAGATTTACTGTTTCAGATGCAGTGGGTGCTAGATTTACTGTTTCGGATGTAGTAGGCACTGCCTTATTTCGGACGACACCCCAGTTTTCGTGGTGGCGATCGCCATTGCCTATCCACGCATCTAACAGGAGATAGCCGACAAACACTTCTACAGCTTTTTGGATGCCACTGGGTACTGTGCAACCAATAGGTAAATTCACAGATTCATCAGAGATAATTCTCAACACTAGATCAATTGTATGTTGTGACAGGTTGTAGGTTGCAAAGGTGGGGTAATTTGGCACGATGGGAGTAAGAAGTTCGTTACCGTGAACGAGGGTGCCACCGTTAGGCAAAAAGTAAGAAGAGACTACACCGAGATTCCCCTCACTCGTGGCGGCCAGTTCATAATTAGCATGAGGAATTCCCAGTAATTCGCACAATTCGGAGGCCACTTTTTCTGCCCAATCTTCGCCTAAATCAAGTCTTGCTTGTTTGTACAGGCAGCGGCCGAGTTCTGGGTGTTCAAACCAAAACTTATACTTGCTCCCCATTGCTTCCTGATTAGAGAGTTCGTAAGCTTGAGGGGTGACAATAATTATGGGGAATTCATCGGACATAAATTGGAGAACCTATTTCTTTCGCCGTACTCGCAGTTGACAAATATAGCAACCGCTTTCGTCGGTTAGAACACAAAGTCCGGTAGGGGTCATTTATGAACCCTACCTTGTGCTAAGAGGTGCACTCCTATTCCCTGAATATCGGGACTTTCAAGCCTTATTACATACCTCATCTATCTGAGAAAGGCTATAATGCAAGCATGACACAGAAAGCATTCAAGTACCGATTCTA
Source organism: Microcoleus sp. PH2017_05_CCC_O_A (assembly GCF_020738785.1). Classification (NCBI taxonomy): domain Bacteria; kingdom Bacillati; phylum Cyanobacteriota; class Cyanophyceae; order Oscillatoriales; family Microcoleaceae; genus Microcoleus; species Microcoleus sp. PH2017_05_CCC_O_A. The sequence goes on from NZ_JAEQCB010000002.1 coordinate 85,364, forward strand.
TCCAACTCCCGAGCAAGAAATCTTGCTGAGAAGAACAATGGGTTGCGCTCGATTAGTCTACAACCGTGCATTAGCCGCAAGGACAGAAGCATGGTATGAACATCAAGAGCGAGTCGGATACTCTGAAACTTCTACTATGTTGACTCAATGGAAAAAGCAAGAAGACTTGCAATTTCTAAATGAAGTTAGCTGTGTACCACTACAGCAAGGGTTGAGACATTTACAAACCGCCTTTACTAACTTTTTTGCAGGAAGGGCAAAATACCCCAATTTCAAGAAAAAACATCAAGGCGGTAATGCTGAATTTACTAAGTCTGCTTTCAAGTGGAAAGATGGCAAAGTATTTCTAGCAAAGTGTTCTCAACCCTTGGATATTCGGTGGAGTCGTCAACTTCCTTTATGTGCGGAGCCATCAACAATAACGGTGAAGCTCTCGCCCTCTGGACGGTGGACAGTTTCTTTACTGGTAGATGTTGAGATTGAAACATTGCCTGAATCTCCTAATCAGATTGGGTTGGATTTGGGTATTACTAGCTTGATTGCTTTGAGCAACGGTGAGAAGATCGCCAACCCCAAAACATTCAAGGCAAAACGACGTAAATTGCGTCAAGTACAAAAGGCTCTTAGCCGAAAGAAAAAGGGGTCTAATAACCGTCACAAAGCAAGGTTAAAAGTCGCTAAAGTTCACGCTGAAATTAGTGACGCTCGGTATGATTTTCTTCACAAATTGACAACTCGACTGGTTCGAGAAAACCAAAGGATTGCAGTCGAGAATTTGTCTGTGAAGAACCTGGTCAAAAACAGAAAGCTCTCTCTCTCGATTAGCGATGCTGCTTGGGGTGAAATTGTCAGGCAACTTGAATACAAGTGCGACTGGTATGGTCGTACCTTTGTCGAAATTGACCGATGGTTTCCTAGCTCTAAGCAGTGTGGGCATTGTGGTCACGTTGTTGAAAAGTTGCCGTTGAATATCAGAGAGTGGGATTGTCCTAAATGCAGTACACATCACGACAGAGATGTGAATGCTGCTAAAAATATTCTGGCCGCAGGGCTTGCGGTTAATGTCTGTGGAGCGACTGTAAGACCTTCCGAGAGTAAATCTCGGAAGGCTGGTGCTATGAAGCAGAAACCTAAGTCGTGAGTCTTAGGAATCACCGTGGGGTTGATTCCCGGTGAGGATGTCAATTTTCCAATCCCTCACCCACCAATGCTTCCAGTTCAGCTAACAGCTTCTCTAGTTTCTTTTGCTTTTTGGGGTCATCCCAAACCTTAGACTTTTTCACTCTGCCATAAGCTGCATCTACGCGACTTTTAAGCGATCGATCCGGTGCAGTCGCCGGACCTGTATTTTGGGCTTTTAAATCGGCAATGCGCTGTTTGATTTGGGTCAGAGAGAGGTCGAGAGCGATCGCCTCTTCTAGTAATTGCGAGCGCTCCGAGCTATCCTTAACTCGGGCGATCGATCTGGCTTTGGTATACTCAATCCGTCCTTTCCGCAGCGCTCCAATCACATCATCTGGCAGGTTCAGCAAGGGGAGGCGATTGGTTCGGAAACTCTCTGGAGTGTACTTCCCAACGAGTGCAAATATATCGATTACTATTTGCCAGTCCGAGCTGTGGATAACGTTATCCACAGCTCCGCGTTCTGGGTGCGCGGCCGCTCCGAGCAAAGCAATAACTGACGAGGAGGTAGAGTTTAATTTCATTGCCAACAATTGCAGAATCCCCTCGGTTTCCTCAATCGCATTCAAATCTTCCCGCTGCAAGTTCTCCAGCAGTGCAATTTGCAGAGCCTCTGTGTCTGTCAGTTCCCGAATCACGACAGGAACTTCAGTCAAGCCTAACGACGACGCGGCTCGATAGCGCCGTTCTCCGGCAACTAATTCGTACTTGTTGCCATCTATGGGGCGTACCAGGAGCGGTTGCAGAATCCCTAGCTGCTTGACTGACTCCACCAGTTCTTGCATAGCTGTCGGATCGAAATAGCGGCGCGGCTGCTGCTGGGGCAAGACAATTTTGTGTATTGAGACAAATTCGGATGCGGCATCTGCGCTGTCGCTGGTTCCTAATAGAGCCTCAACCCCTTTGATTTGATAAGGCTGACTGTCGCGCTTTTGATTCATGCCAGAGCTAAGAGTCCTTGTGCAATAGTATCGAGTACGGCGACGGCTGGATGTTTTGGATTGTACACGGCCAGAGGTACGTGTTGCTGTGACGCATCGGCAAAAGCCACAGTCCGAGGCACGGCGGGGTAAATCGCACCAATCTTCTCCAGAGAAGTAGTAATTGACTGCAAACTTTGAAAGGCCTGTACAGTACGGGTATCATACAGCGTCGGAATCACTCCAGCAATCTGCAATTTCCGATTAGCGCGTTTTCTGACGCGAGCAATGGTTTGCAACAGCAATTCGGTTCCTTTGAGAGCTTTATATTCAGTCTGAATTGGAATTAAGACGTGAGTGGAGGCAACTAGACTGATATAGGATAGGATGCCGAGCGAGGGAGGGCAGTCTATCAATATGAAGTCATAGTGCGAGCTAAGGGGGTCAATGACTTCTTTTAGCCGACTATCTCTCATGTCAGCCATTACCAGTTCCAGCTCTGCTCCGCTCAAATTAATATTAGAAGGGAGCAAGTCCATGTTGTGAAGGTTTTTGCGGAGCGCCGCGTCAGAACCGTTCATAATGGACTCGTAGACAGTCTCCTGTAACTCAGATGGCTCCAAGCCCATGAAGGTGGTAAGTGAGGCTTGGGGGTCCATATCTACTAACAAGACTTTTTGCGAACGCTTCGCCAAATGGTAGCCTAAATTCATTGTCAAACTGGTTTTGGAGACGCCGCCTGACTGGTTGAACAGCGCAATAATTTTGCTCATCTATTTTTAAGCACGCTCTAAAACGTGTTGATTAAACAATATTAGTGGACTGCGGCTTATTGTAGACTAATCCTAGAAAGAACTTTGAGAACCGCGTCTGATAACTAACTGCGATCGCAGTTAGCATTGAACAGAGATGTTGAGGGGAGCATCCCGATGCAAGCAAGTTGTCTCAAAAGACAACGGCAGTATAGGGCTTTCGAGGGATATCAGCGGTGTTTTTGCAAAATCGGGATACTCCCGATGTTGAGCGCAGTCCATACCCATAACTTGGATTTGGGTGGGGTTCATTTAAAGCTAGTGTTGAGTCAAATCGCTGATAATATCTAAGCTCATATTGTCAACTAATTTAGTCAGAGCCACAGCAATTTGCTTCTGCGACAGCGGAACTCGCTCAATCAACAGCCTTACCGCTTGCTCGTCTCCACAAGCGGCTGCTTTATAAAGCTTCTCAATCAACTCCCTCGGCAACACAGACAGCGACTCAGAAGTCAGTTGCACAACAGGCTCATCCTGTTCGGACTTCCTAGACGACTCCTCTTCATAGAAGATATAGCGAACTCCCAAATGAAGCGCCATCTTCTCGAAAATTACTGCCTCTCGGAACGGTTTGGCAACAAAGTCATCGAAGCCTTTCGACATGGCGAGTTCCTGAGTTTTAACAAAAGCATAGGCATCCTCAAATCCATCCAAATTAAATGCGGCTTGTACTTTCGCCACAACTTAACAGCCTCAATTCCGTTATCCGCAAACCGCACAACAAAACCAGCCGACTTCAATATCTGAGTTAACAGCAACCGATTTGCCGACTCATCGTCCGCTACCAGAATGCGATAATTTTGTTGGTTGGATGCCAACCCCTTCACTCGTTTTTGCGGCTGTCTGTCATAAATTTCGCTCTCAGTTGCATGACTGACTTTAATGTAAAAACTAAAAACCGTTCCTTTCCCCACAGAACTTTTGACCCTAATCTCACCACCCATCAGCTTCACAAAAGAGTTACTGATTGGCAATCCCAAACCCGTTCCCGTTTGCGATTTCCTGCCAGCAGAAGCTTGCACGAACGGCTTGAACAAACGGCTAACCTCGTCAGGGGCAATGCCTGGGCCTGTATCCTTCACTGAGAACTGGAGAAAGAATTTGGATAGCGGTTTTTTTGCCAGCAACTGAAGGCATTTTACAGTCAGCTTCACCCTACCCGTCTCAGCAAATTTAACAGCATTACCCAACAGATTAATCAAAACTTGGCGCAGCTTGCTTTCATCAGTTCGGACGTATTGCGGTACATCTGAACTGCGTTCAAAAACAAGTTGCAACCCTTTAGATTGAGTTTTGAGTTGGAACATCCCTTCTATGTCCGAAAGCAAACTGTACAGGTCAAAAGCATTTGATTCGAGGGTAATTTGACCAGCTTCAATCTTAGACAGCGACAAAATATCGTTGATTAGTTTCAACAAATGCTCGCCACTGCGATTGATAATATCTAAACTCGACTGCTGTTCCGGTGCAGTTTTTTTAGAGTTGACAAGGAGGTGGGCAAAGCCGATAATCGCATTCAGAGGCGTTCTCAATTCGTGGCTCATATTGGCCAGAAAGGTACTTTTAGCGCGATTGGCACTTTCGGCTGCAATTTTAGCTTGCTTTAGTTCCTTCGTTTTCTGTGCAACTTGCCGCTTTAAATCGCCAGAATATTCTTTTAACCGCTGGCGAGATGCTTTTAACTGGCAATTCATGCGCTCGAAAGCACGGGCTAGGGCTTCGAGTTCGGCAACGCCGCTACCTGAAACTGTTGAGTCGAAGTCGCCACCAGCTATCGCCTCTGTTGCCGAAATTAACCGCAGCAGCCGCTGTTCTATTCTTAGGGAAATAGACAGCAAAAGGCAGATAGAAAGAACCAAAGCCAGCAGCACGAGCAAAATAGTGTTGCGAGTATTGGCCTGAACTTTGCCCGTGAAGTCGGTTTCGGGTACAACTGCCACAATCAGCCAATTTAAGCCATTCGAGTTTTCAAAAGGTCTGACTTGCAGTAAGTATAGTGAGTTGCTGGCAGTAAAGTTAAGATTTTGGCTGCTGTTAATAGCAGCGAGGCTGCCATAATGTTTAAGCAAATACTCTGTGGAAAGCTGGATTATTTGTTGTTGCAGAGCTTGGGTGCGAACTCGCTGCTGGGAGTCAACAGAAATAGACGGTTTTGGTTCAGTTACCTCGTTCCGAGCAACTAAATGTCCCGAACGGTCTAAGATAAAGGCTTGACAGTTAGGGCTGATGTGGAAATCGTGCAAGTTGAATGTTGAGGTTGGGGTGGGAAAAGCAGAATTTGTTTTTTGTTGACGGAATATTGTTTTTGGAGAGTCTGACCCATTTCTTTTCCCATTTGGTTTGATTGTGACTCCGGCTGTTTGACTTGGGCGAAGTTGGTTCACCGAACCAGTTTGCATTTTATTATAATTCCCTTCTCCTTTCCCAACCCCAACCCGTTCTTTTAAGTAGCTGTCAAGGCGGTCAGAGATGCGGCTCGTTGCTTCTCCCAATAGCTGTGCAACTAAGTCATTCATTGTCTGCCGCCCTGTTTGAAAAGAAAGCCATCCTGTCAGACATAGTAAAGTCGAAATCAGGAGAGCGTTGGGGACTGTAAGCACAACGCGCAGCGGGAGGGCAGACTTTTTTTGAACTGAGCTTTTTGGGCTGAACATTGGTTAAAAAAAGGGAGTGGGGAATGAGGAAAAAAACGTTCTTCTTCAGAGGGGAGTAACACCAGAAGTAGAAGAGTTCTCCTCTTCTCACTCACCATCCCCGCTCGGTCTCGTTATGCTGTTTGACTAATTCCTATTAATAGTGCAGCCTCAAACCAATCTGAATCATTGACACTCCCCGCACTTTTAGGGCGGGGATTCTAACTTCATAGGGAGCGCGACCGCTTTACCCTCAGAAAGCATCTTGACCGTATGCCCTACGGCTGCAAGTCCTCTAATTAGAACTACTTGTGCGGCTGCTACATCTCTGTCTGTTGTGTAACCGCAGTGATGGCATAAGTGAACTCGTTCTGACAGCTCTTTCTTACCTGTTTCTGTGAGGCAATTAGGGCAAATCTGACTGGTTTTTTTGCTGTCTACTTTTAGGAAGAACACACCGCGCTTGTGACAGCATTGCTCTAATATTTGAAAGAATTGACCCCAGCCAGCATCTAAACAGTGCTTGCCTAAAATGCCACGTGCTAATCCTTTAAGGTTCAAATCTTCTACAAATATCATGCCTGCTCTGTTGCAGAGTTCATGAGCTACCAACCAGTGATAATTCTTTCTACTATTCGCAATTTGCTCATGCAGTTGACTTACTTTTGCTTGTACTTTTTTCCGGCTACTTGACCCCTTGACTTTTCGATTAACTTTTTTTTGCAGCAATTTAAGCTTGCGTTCAAGTTTCTTGAAAGGACGCAGATTTGGAATTAATTTACCATCAGAAACAGCAGCAAAATTCAAGATGCCAACATCGATCCCAATACCCTCACCATGAGGCATTATATCTGGTACATTGACGTTCCACTGTAGAGTAAGCATCACAAACCAACCACTAGAACGTTTAACAATCCGAGCTTGCTTAACTGCTGCGTCACTTGGAATGTCACGGGATTGACGGAATTTAACCCATCCAATTTTAGGTAAATTTACCATCCCTGCTTTTACTACCTGAGTGTTCAATTGTGGAAACACAAAAGAACGCATGGTTCCAGCCTTCTTAAACCGAGGAAAACCATGATTTTGTTCCCACATACTGACAAAAGCTTGCTCAAGACGTTTAAGTGTCTGTTGCAGAACGTGAACCTGTACAGATTTTAACGCCGGAATGTTTTGTCTCGCTACTGTGAGACTTTTGCATTGACTTGCGTAGGTTGGGCGCTTGGTTTCGATAGGTATAATGTATTCGGAACGAAGAGAGCAAACGCTAATTTGACAACTACGAGACTTAAACCAATCCTTGCGCTCTGCCAAAGCGTAGTTGTATACATGACGACATTGTTCAAGCCAATCTTCAAAGATCGTTACTTGTGCTGCTGTCGGTTTAAGTTTGAATTCGTAGGTTAAATTAAACACTTGCTTTACCTCCTATTTCTATTATACATTCCGTTTTTCTTGTGCAATGAGGCTCAGCTCGACAATCACAGACAAGTCTACTCCGGCTCGTGCAGCAGCATCGGCCGCCGATAGATTCTGATTTCTTACCAGAGCTAAAAATTGTCGCACGCTGTAGACTACTGGGTCGTTGGCTGCTGTGTAGCCTTTTTGAATGGCAATCAGCAATCCTTTTTCGACATCTGATGCTGCGGGGGCGCGACCTCTATCAACGTTCACAGTCGGCTCCATTCTCGGAGTTAGGGGAGCGATGCGAATTCCTAGGTGTTCTGGTTTTTTGTTGGCGGGAACGATGTTGAAGTTGTAAAGTCGCTGTTTCCCTTTTGAATCTACAGTTTTGATTGAGAGGTTGGTGATAGTAGCTGTGGTAGCTCCCGGAAAATTGAGCGCTTGAATGGGACGCAAGAAAACAGTTTTGGCTTTGCCGCTTGCCAATTGTGCGTCGGTGCTGAAAACTATTTTTGAGGGGTCGGCAATTAAAACGTAGGCGAGAGCTTCGTCGGTTGAGCTGAAGTCGATCGCACTTGCGCGACCGGGATAGACTAAAATATCGATCGCACTATTGACAGCAATATCTCGACCCACAGTTTGATAGCCTGTTACTGGGGATTGAGCAAAAGCACAGTCGGGGTAGCTTGCAGCGGCGAACACTGCTGTGAATAAAAGCCCTCCGAGGGAAAGCATTATTGGAGATTGGATGCGATTCGTCATGGCAGTTATCGGTTGATGTTGAGAAAATTGTTGACAGTAGAAACGGGGATTTTCTTTACTAATCGCCGCAGTCGCGTTGGGGCGACTTAACCGTTTACCAACGCCTCGGTCAACGGTAAATGTTGAGAAAGCTGTTAACAGTAATAGAAACGGGAGTTCCCTTGTTAACCACAGCTACATTAGGGCGGTTTAACAGTTCTTGGGTTGCTCTATTTGAGCGGCTTTCCATCCGTTTTGCTAGGGGGCTGAAGAAGCCATCGAGGACGGCTGACCAAATTTGGGGGTCTCGACTTTCAACGGTGGTTGTACTGCTCCCAAACCTACCGCTAATACTGCTAGAGCTCCTGACTTTAGGCTCTGCGAACACTTGACCGACTCGTCCAACTCCCGACAGCACTGCGGTGAGGATATCCTGTCCGGCAACATCGGAACCTGGGTCGAAGTAGCCTGAAGCAATCAACGGCCCTCCGCCCTCTCCTGCAATCAAAATTGCGCCTTCTGGAATGGGCTGCTGTTTAATCTGACCGGAACTATCAGAGTAGACGAGCGCCACAGCACTAGCTTGTACCATGCGATTGGTTTTGCTGACGGTGCTGGCTTTGGCAATGACAACCGTGCCCTTCCGAAAGGCAATAGAGCCATCAGTTGCCGTTACGTCGGCTGTGAGAGTGACGGCAAATTTGTCGTAAAGCTGTTTGCCTGAGCCTTCATCCCACAGCAGGGGAACCGAAACTATGCCGTTGGCTGTGGTTCCAAGGGGAACCTGAGCTGTTTGGGAGGTTGAGGAACTTTGGGGCGTGCGGTTGAGAATGCCTTTTGCCCCAGGGGAGTTTACTTGTTCCAGGGTTGGGGAATTTGTTAAAGCAGAAGCCTCTGGAGCAGTTTCGGGGGAAAGGGTTTGAAATTCTGTATCGGGCAAGGACGTTCGGCGAGCACTCAGTCGAGCCGCAGTCTCGATTGGGCTATCGGTAGAATCGGAACTTGTTTGGGGGGAAAGGGCAGCCGGAGTTAATTGGTTAGTGGGGTTTTGGGAGTTGTCGGTGGTTTCGAGGCTGTCCTCTCCTGCGGGAAACTCCGGGTGTAGCCTTTCCCCGGTGGCGTTATTTGGGCGGTTATAACCCACATTCCGCAGATGTGGGTCGGATTTTTTTATCAGTTGTGAAAACTTGGAAGCCAAACGCTTTTGGGCTGAAATTATGCAGTGTTAGCCT